>MWCN01000096.1 GCA_002070045.1 Candidatus Cloacimonetes bacterium ADurb.Bin211 | reverse complement strand
GTAGGGAGTTTCTGCTTTTATATGGTCGTGTCCTCCAATAATGAGGTCAATTCTATTATCCAGATTAACAGCAAGAAGGCTATCTGCTTCAAAGCCTTGATGAGTTAGCACAATTATTAGATCAGTCTTTTGGTCAACTTCTTCCAGATATTTATTTATAGCGTCAACTGGAGGGAGTATAGTAACACTACTAACATTTTCGGCTTTAACTTTTTCAGGTAGTTTTTCTAATGTAACACCAAAAATGCCAATGGTTATGTTATCTCTTTCCAAAATGGTATAGGGTATTCCAGAAACACTTTGACGCGTAGTTTTATCTATTAAATTAGTGCAAACAAAGGGAAATTTAGCTTTTTTTGCTAGGTCACGAGTGTTGGTATAGGAAAAGTCAAATTCATGATTTCCAAACACACTGGCATCAAGTGCAAGCTGATTAAAAACTTCAATAACAGCTCCACCGTGAACTCCATCTTCTACCAGGGAAGAAAAGATAGTTCCAGTTTGTTGATCTCCGGTATCTACATAAATACCGTTTTTGGTCTGGCTTCTTTTTTGATTCAATATTTCTTCCAGAACCAGATATCCACCCTTAAGAGTTCCTTTCTCTTTATCTACTTTAGATTCATATACACTATGAGTATCTCCTGTGTAAAAGATTGAAATTGGAGCAGCATAGATAAAAGTGATTGTAAGGGAAAGTATTAGAATAAAATGTCTTTTAAGCTTCATAATCCATCTCTTTTAATAAACTTTCTAGTTTAAGTAAATCTTCAGGGGTATCTACTCCGATACCATTATATTCAGTTTTTATCATCTTTATAGGGATTCCGTTTTCCAGTGCTCTTAATTGTTCAAGTTTTTCTGCCTGTTCCAGTTTTCCTGACGGTAGTTTTACTAATCGCATCAAGGCGTTACGACGATAAGCATAAACACCGATATGTTGCCAGTAATCTTCAAAGTGGATGTTATCCCGATTGTATGGTATAACAGAACGAGAAAAATAAAGAGCATTGGAATCATTATCCACAACAACTTTAACCAAATTAGGGTTTGAAAGTAAGCTTAAATCTTTAATTGGAGTCATAAGAGAAGCTATCGGTAGGGAAGTATCTTGCATAACTTGAAGCAAGGGGAATAGAACTTTTTGATTGATTAAAGGTTCATCACCCTGTACATTCACAATAATATCACTATCAAGAGATTCAGCTACTTCAGCAATACGGTCAGTTCCACTTTGATGTTCTTTGCTGGTGAGAATTGCAATTCCACCAAAATTATCAACTACTTCTTTTATTTTTACAGAATCAGTAGCAACCATCACCTGATCAAAAAGATTGGAATTATTTACTGCTTCCCAGACCCATTGGATAAGTGGTTTATTTAAAAGTTTTGCCAGTGCTTTTCCGGGGAAACGAGTGCTATGATAGCGAGCAGGAATTATAGCCACTGCTTTCATTCAGCTTTTCTCTCCAATTTTTGCTGTTTTCTTAACCAGAGCAAAAGAGCAGCGGTATCGGTATAGTTAACGCCTGGAATTCGCATTGCTTGAGCAAGATTATGCGGGCGGATTTTCATTAGTTTTTCACGAGCTTCCCAGGCAAGGGCATTGATAGAATAATAATCTATATCATCAGAGAGGATGATGTTTTCAGAAGCACGAAAGCGTTGCATTTCTTCTTCTGCGCGTTGCAGATAACCTTCATACTTTAATTCCAATTCGCAACGACGAAGAATATCTGGAGTCACATCTGGAGAAGGTTGATAACCATAAAGTTTTAGTTTTTCTATAGTGATATCGGGTCTTTTCAATAGGATAGCAAATTTCTGCGGTTCTTTCAGGTCAGGATGATTGATGGTCTTCTCGGTTTTCAACCTTTCCATTTCTCGTTCTTTCAATTCCATTGTCTGTTTAAACTTTTGCCAGCGAACATCTGATACCAAACCTAATTTATAGCCAAGAGGCATCAATCTTTCATCACAATTATCCTGACGAAGGAGAAGCCGGTATTCTGCTCGTGAGGTAAACATACGGTAGGGTTCATTTGTTCCACAGGTAATTAAGTCATCTATAAGTACACCAATATAAGCTTGAGTGCGACTGAGCACTATAGGGTCTTTTCCTTCCAGAGCCAGGGTAGCATTAATTCCAGCCATAATTCCTTGAGCAGCTGCTTCTTCATAACCAGAAGTGCCATTAATTTGACCTGCTAACCACAAACCTTTTATTTTTCTGCATTCCAGTGAGGGAAGAATTTCTTCTGGATTAACATAGTCATATTCAATAGCATAGGCATAGCGCATTATTTGAGCATTTTCCAATCCCGGAATACTATGCACTAACTTTTCCTGGATATCGGGAGGAAGTGAAGTGGACAAACCATTTACATAACCTTCATAGGTATTAAGACCTTCAGGTTCAATAAAGATATGATGGCTTTCACGCTGGGGGAATTTAACTATTTTATCTTCAATGGAGGGACAGTAACGAGGTCCAATCCCTTTTATGATACCGCCATATAGTGAGGATTTGTGCAGATTTTGTTGGATAATATTATGTGTTTCCGAGGTTGTATGCGTTATATAACAACTAACTTTATTGGAAAGTTCTAATTCACGATACAGAGAAAAACCTATAGGTTCAGGATCGCCGAATTGTTCTTCCAGGAGATTGAAGTTTAATGTTCTCATATCAATTCGGGGAGGAGTGCCAGTCTTAAAACGTCCAAGTTTCAATCCATATTGCAGCATACTGGAAGAAAGAGCTTCCGAAGCAGGTTCTCCACTACGTCCACCAGGGAAAGAAATATTTCCCATATGGATTAATCCATTGAGGAAAGTTCCCGTTGCTAAAATGACTTGAGGAGCATAATACTCTTTTCCTTGCAAGGTTCTAATACCCTGGATTCTGCCTTTTTTTACTATTAGTTCAGAAACACTTGATTCTATCAAACTAAGATTTGCCTGTTCTTCCAAATGCTGACGCATTAATAGTGAGTAGAGTAACCTATCATTTTGTGCACGTGGAGCCCAGACAGCTGGACCTTTACTGCGGTTTAACATTCGGAAATGAATGCCCGAAAGGTCTGCTACATAACCCAGTTCTCCACCCAAAGCATCTATCTCTCTGGCAAGATGACCTTTAGCAGGACCTCCAATGGAAGGATTGCAACTCATTCTACCAATGGTTTCCAGTTTCAGTACAAAAAGTGCTGTTTTTGCACCTCTACGAGCAGAAGCAAGTGCTGCTTCAATACCAGAATGACCTCCTCCGATAACGATAACATCAAAGTCACGGGACATAGTTATATCAGATGTGCTTCTATCCAGTTATAAAGAGGTTCCAATCCTGTCTTTTTAAGTGCAGAAACCGGAAAGATGTCCTCATCTTTCAGTCCAAGTCCTTTTGCCAGATGCTGGAGTGTGCGATTAAGTTTGGTTTTGGGTATTTTATCTGCCTTAGTAGCAACAACACAATGGTCTATTCCTCTAAGTTTTAGCATTTCCAGTAGTTGAATATCTTTAGAATCTGCGGCTAATCTTATATCTACCAGAACGATTATTCCCTTTAACATTTCTCGCTGGTCAAAGTAACTGGTTATCATTTTGCGCCATTTTTCCTGTTCAGTCAAGGGGACTTCTGCATAGCCATAGCCAGGCAGGTCAGTTAACTGTAAATGTCCTTCTTTTTGTGCTTCATCATCTTTCCAACGGATAAGGAAAAAGTTTAATAATCTAGTTTTACCGGGACGAGAACTGGTTTTTGCCAGTTGATGATAGTCGGTTAATAGATTGATTAATGTAGATTTACCAACATTACTTCTTCCGGCAATGGCAAATTCAGGGTAGGCACTGGCAGGATATTCTTTGGGTTCAACTGCACTTTTAACAAAATAGGATTGCACAAATCTAAGCATTGCTGTATATTACACTAACTTTTTCGGATTCTTGCACTTCCACTTCTAAAAGCCATATTGAGCTGCCTTTAAATGATTCGCTTAAGCTTTCAAAAATGTACTGCGCAATATTCTCCGAGGTAGGATTTATATCCTTAAAGATGACCAGTTCATTTAAAAAAGTGTGGTCAAGTTGCTTTAATATTTCTGTGAGTTTTCCTTTTAAAACTTTGAAATCCATAGCCATTCCGAGTGAGTCAAGTGTATCAGTTTGAAAGGTAACTCTAACTTTCCAGTTATGTCCATGGACATTGCTGCAGAGACCTTCATATCCACGTAGTCTATGAGCAGCACTGAAGTAATCATAAACGCTTAATTTATACATAGATAACCTCTATTTAAAACATATTTTTATGAATAAAATAGAGCACTACAAGGATGGAAGCAACTGCTGAAATTCCCATCAGTATGAGAAAAGCATATTTATTTTCTTGAAGTGGTAATACCACATTCATACCCCAGATACTTGCCACCAGCGTTGGTAACATTAAAACTATACTTACGGAAGTCAGGAATTTCATTCGCATATTTAGGTTGTTGGAAATAATAGAAGCAAAAGCATCCATCATACTGCTTAAGATGCTGGAATGGACATCGGTCATCTCAATAGCTTGACGGTTTTCTATAATAACATCTTCAATCATATCTTCAGCGTCAGGGTCCTGATTCAACCAGCGTGAGCGTTGCATCCTTTCCAGAATTATCTCATTAGATTGTAGGGAAGTGGAAAAATAAACTAAACTTTTTTCCAATCTTAGAAGACGGATTATCTCTTTATTGCGCATACTCTGATATAACTCTATTTCTATATTATTGGAACGGCGAATAATTTCTTTTAAGAACTTCAGAAAATAGATAGCAGTACGCAAGGCTATCTGTAGTAAAAAGCTCTGCTGTGTGATATTAAAAGGTTTATGTTTACCTTCAAGGTATTGAGTGAGCACTTCAGTGGCAAAAAAGGAAACAGTTATGAGCTTGTCCTGTACCGCAATTATCCCTAAAGGAGCAGTAGCAAAAGGAATAGTGGCAGATTTATGACGATAATATAAAGGCACGCGAAGAATAATGAGAACTGCACCTCCATCATATTCCATACGGCTGTTCTCATCAGCATCCTGGAGGTCGGTGATATAGTCT
>MWCN01000095.1 GCA_002070045.1 Candidatus Cloacimonetes bacterium ADurb.Bin211 | reverse complement strand
TATTTTAGGAATGCTGGCAGGTAGATATCTGCAACAATATAAGGCAGATTCAGAATTTGAAAGATTGTTTCTTCGGGGAGGTCTCTTGTTTAGGAATTTATATCTACAAAAAGATAAGTTATCATATATACCCTGCCCAAAGAATATCCTTCAAAACAAAAAAGATGAAAAAGATATAATCATTCTTAATGAGGATACTATTAATAATGCAGAAAACTTGCTGGAATATAAAGAAGTAATTTCATATGTAAATATTAGGGATAGTTATATTAAACTTCAAAAACCTGAATTCTGTATGAACTTTCATCATCAGCGAAATTATGCAACTGGAATACCGGAAGAAAATGTAGTATTCAATTACGAAGCACTAAAACCTGACCAGATATTTGCCGGAAAGATTATTGGTGAAGAAAAAGATCTGCAATTAATAAGCGAATTTCTTAAAGAAAAAGAGGTTAGAATTGGCAAATCCAAAACTGCTCAATATGGTAATGCTATAATCATTGACTCTCACTTAGAGGATCTTCCTGCCTTAAAAAATTATCCCACACCTATCTATTTATATTGTGCTTCAGATCTAATTCTTCTAAATGAATTTGGTTTTCCTGTCACTACAGTTAAAGAAATAGAAAAGATTTTAGGAGTCCATATATTAGAAGCTTATACAGAAATTGGAAGAACTGAATCTACGATAACAGCCTGGAAAGCCCAAAAACCTTCCTATTACACTTTAAAAGCAGGTTCCATCTTCTTATTAGAAAACCTTCCAGAAAATTATCAAGATATACAAATCTTTGGTTTAGGAGAACGAACCTGGGAAGGTTTCGGTCAGGTGGAATTTAAATATTGTAAACAATTAAAATATATAGAAACAGAATCGTCCTCCTTTAAAAATAAACCCGAACAAAAAATTCCCGATATATTGATTTCTATTCTTGAAAAGACTTATCAGAATAATTTTCTTAATTATGTTCGTAAAGAAGCCATAATAGATGCGGATGATGTTAAAGATTATCAAAAAGTTACAAAAAGTCTTGTATCAAAATTAGAAGGATTTGCCAATTATGGTAATTTTGGCGATTTACTCAAGCAGTTAAATAAAACGGCAATAGATAAATTGAATAGGGTTTATATAGAATTTCAAGGGAAAGAAGAAAATAGTCCGCGACTTTTCAATCTAAACGAATTTCTTAATCCAACTAATTTAAATTATAAAATAAGCTTAATAAGAAATAAATTTTCTGTTATAGGTAAAAATCATTCTTCAGCAAAACTTAAAGAGGAATTTGCTTTTAAAGAAATTGATGATGAAGAAGCAACTAAAGTATATCTCATTAATTTCTTCTGGTTTTTGAGAAAAAAACTTGCAGTACCAGTCAAGAAGGAGGAACAATAATGAATTATGGCAAGATAATTTTAAAAGCCGATCTGGAATTGATTAGTCCTTTAATGATTGGCAGTGGTGAATCTGAAATATGTGATCGTGACATTTTATTAGATAAAAAGGGAATGCCTTATATTCCGGCTAGTTCTTTTATAGGTAAACTTTACACTGAACTTCAAACAGATAAAAAGAAAAAGTATTTTGGTCAAAAGAAAGTAGGGGAAAATGATAAAAATGCAAATGAAAACAAACCAGAACAAAATAAGTTTGAACATCAATCTTATATTATTTGTGATGATTTACCATTAATTCAAGGTCCAGGTACAAATACTGCTATAAGAGATGGAATAAGAATTAATCCAGAAACAGGAATAGTAGAAGAAGGTGCTAAATTTGATTATCAGGTCCTGGAGCCTGGAAATCATTTTGCACTGGAAATGAGTATTAATGTAGAACCAGGCACTTATGAGGATTGTAAAGAATTGATGAAGAATATTATATATGTGCTTAGAAAAAAGCAATTTGCCTTAGGTGGAAAGACCAGCTCTGGATTTGGCAATCTTCGGGCACAAAATATCAAGGTAATGGAATATGATTTCATAGATAAAAAGTGTGCAGCAGCTTATCTCTTGAAGAAAGAGCTGAAAAATCTAATTTCTGAATATACAGAGGAAAAGTTCATCCCAGCTGACGATTTTTCTATCAATGCCTCTTTTCAAATCGTTAATTCTTTTATTATCCGTTCCTATTCCAAAACTCCTTATGGCTCAGATGCCGCTCAACTGAAATGTGGAGATAAATTTGTGCTTCCTGGAACTTCTTTGCGAGGAGCTTTAAGAGCTAGAGCACAAAAGATATTAAATTTGTTATGGGAAAACAAAAAAGATGAAGTTGATATGTTTATAGCTGCTTTGTTTGGCACTACTTCTCTGGAAATGAAGAATGCCTACTCTGTTCCTTCCTCACTTTATGTTTCAGAGACAGTTATAGATAATGTTAAAAGCGAATTGCAAAACAGAATCAAGATAGATCGCTTTACTGGAGGAACTATTGAAAGCGCTCTTTTTGATTCAATGCCTGTATATCCTGCTACAGAAGAAGCCCAACTTATTGACCTCACTTTAACCATTCATAAACCACTTCCTTCTCAAAAGGGATTATTACTCCTTCTCCTAAAAGATTTATATACCTCTGAACTTCCTATGGGAGGTGAAAAAAATGTAGGAAGAGGATTATTAAAAGGGACTAAAGCAAGAATAACTAATGGTGAAAATTCAATTAATTTTAGTAATTTTGAAGATATAGATGAGGAATCACAAAAGCTTTTTAATGAATATATAGAAGCACTTATATCAAAGAGTGATAATAAAGTAATCGGAAAATATATAGCCAGGTTTAAGAAAGAAAAGATTGAGGAGTAAAAATGATGGAAGAATTACCCAAGATTGGACAAATATATAGTAAAATCAGGTCTATTAATAAAATTGATAATCTTGAAGATATAAATAACTATCTGGAAAATAAAGAATACCAGGTGTATGCCATAACTCTGTCCGGAATCAGTTTTGGTGAATTTAATAATTACCAATTTAATCTGATTGAAGATTTAAATGAACTGGATAGAATTGAAGAACTTAGAATATTTGATAAGGAGCGAGAACTGCATATCTGGCGACAATCAGATGGTAAAGGTGGTTCCGTTCTGAAAGGAAGATTGAGAATAGATAATATAGATAAAAATGATTCAGAACTAAGTTATTATCGTGATGCAGAACAGCTTCTTTTTGGGAATAAACCAGAGCCTTTTAAAGAAGGTTTTACCTTTCTTAAAGAAGATAGAGGTTTTGGAGTGATTGTTCCTGATTCTCTATTATCAGAATTAAAAGGTAATCCGAGATTGTATCTATGTACCCGTAACTATCTGGAAGAATGGGATAATGGACAATTGAGCTATTGTGATAGCCGTTTTATATCCATTAAGGGAGGTGATTAATGATTAAGGCAACATTGTATGTAAGTCGTTCCAAGAAAGGATCAGTAGTTTTAGATATAGAATCGGACATTGCAAAAAAAAGACCTTTAAGCGATTCTGTGTTTCGTGAAGATGAAAAAATAAAAAGTCTCCAACCTGGAGAATATGAAGTAGAAATTGAGCTGGAAGAAAATAGTAAAAAGATTATAGCATTAAGCCTGGATGGTTATATAATTAAAATACCGGAAAACAAACCTGTTCAAAAATATCAATCGGAAACTGGAAAAAAGGAATCTAAAACAGCAAATATTCCAGAAGAAGCTTATGCTCCTTATAATTTTATATCTTTAGATGATAAAGTTATCTCCTATTATAAAGAAACTTTGCCGCCTAAAAACTCCTTTTCGGGTTTAACAGGTAGAATTAATCTTTCCATTGAGACAAAAACTCCTCTTTATATTCGTAGAACTTTAACTGAAGAAGAAGTGGAAGAACTAACCCAAATTGAAAAAGAAGAGAATAATAAGGACAAGATGAGAGAATTTAATATGAATATTTACCAGTCCTTCAGTCCAGCTTCAGGTAAGTTTAAAATTCCTGGCTCTTCCTTAAGGGGTATGGTTCGTAATCTCTATGAGATAGCCACTTACAGTAAAATGAGTTATCTGGATGACCATAAACTCTATTTTCGGTCTTTTGCTGATAAAGCTATAACTTTAAGAACTTACTACGCAGAAAGGGTATTTGAAAACCCCAATCAATGGAACTCACCCTTAAAGGTTAAAGCTGGTTTCTTAAAAAAGGAAGGAAAAGATTATAAAATAACTGAAGCAATAAAGTACTACAGAGTTAAAGAAGAAGATGTCTTAAAAGCTAAATTAGTTCCCTATAGTATGGCAACTTATAATAATGTGAAAAAAAGATGGGAAAAGAATAAAGATTACGATGATTTCTATAAGAAACATCCTTTTAAACATATCTGGTTCAGGGAAAGTCCTCCTTCTGCTTCAGACCAAGAACCCGTTCCTCTAGTGGAAGAAGTTAAAGAATATGATTCTGCTTCAAAAGATGATGATAAGGAAGGTTATTTAGTTTTTTCAGGATGGATGCCATCTAAATCTAGAGGCAAGAAAAAACACTGGCTTATTGGTGCTCCAACCTCTATAACTCATACGATAGATGAAACAGTGGTGGATGATTATTGTAATGATCAAAATAGGAGTAGTATCAATCTGATTGATTTTCTAAATCAGAATAAAAAGGAATATAAGGATGGTATCCCCTGCTTTTTCTTATATGAAGATGGCAAAGTAACTGCCTTTGGTAATACTGCTCTTTTCCGCATTAGTTATAAAAATTCCATTGGAGATCTGCGTCCAGATAGTCACAAAAGTGATATTCTGGATATGGCAGAAGCTCTGTTTGGAAAGGTTGGCACAAAATCGCAAGATACAATCAATGGAAGAATCTTTTTTGATGATGCCATAGCAAAAGAAGCAATTGCTTTTGAAAAACCAATTTATCCCAAAATTTTTGCCAATCCTAAACCTACTTCTTTTCAATTATATTTAAAACAGCCGCAAAAAGTAACTTTTAACGATATGCGGCACTATGATAGTCCAGATGCAAAGCTTAGAGGTTATAAACAATATTGGCATAAAAAAGAGGGAAAATTTGAAGAAGACTCACCTGAATTTGATGATAAAACGGATACTCAACATACTTTGATTGCACCTATAAAACCTGGTGCAAAATTTGAAGGTTCTATCCGCTTTGAGAATTTAAGCGAAGAGGAATTGGGAGCACTTCTCTTTGTGCTACAATTACCAGATGAGTGTTGTCATAAAATAGGAATGGGAAAACCTCTCGGATTAGGTTCTATCCGCCTAGAGACAACCTTAAAACTTCTGAATCCAGAGAAACGTTATAGAAATTTAAACGAATCAGGATATACTGAAGCGAAAGATACGGCTAATTATTTGAACGCTTATAAAGAACTGTTGAAAAAGCATAGTATTTTAAAGACAGAGAATCCCTGGGATATAACGCGTTTTCAAGAACTTCGTAAGATGCTGGATTTTGAAAAACAACCTTCTATAGAAAAAACTATATATATGACCCTGGAAAGTAAGTTATTCCAGAACCGAGCGGTTCTCCCTAATCCTCTTGAAGTCAAATAAAAAAATAAAGCCCCGATTTTTCGGGGCTTATTTTCCTTGATACTCTTTTATTGATAACTCCATAATCTTAGACATTGAAAGTCTGGGATTTTGATACCATAGCGATAGAGCCCTCTGAAGATAGATACCTATATCTTTACCTTCTTTTATATCATATTTTTGCATTAAGTCAGTGCCAGTAATATTGAAAGGATTAGCATCCATTTCGTTTTTCAATTCTATTGCCAGTTTTGACAGTTGAGAATTGGTTCCTGAAATCCATTCTTTATAGTTATCTACGCATTGTAATAAAATCCATAATTCTTCAAAATCGTCCTTAACCTTATAAATAGCTTTACGAAGATGACTGAGTTCCAGTTCCGATTTTAGATAAAACTCATTAAGAAATACTATTATAGTATCAAGTAGATTATCAATATGTCTATTTTGCTGATTGGAAAAATAACGATGATGGCTCCTTAATGGTTCAAGATTACCTTTTAATTCTGATTTATTTTCTGTCCGATTCAAATAAAATGGTAAGCAGAGAAAGCAAAATCTTCCTTCCATACTTTCCAATTTAATTATAAGTTGGTTTAGTTCAGGTTGTTCTAACCAGTTCAGGGTTTTTTCATCCAGAGAAATATCCTTTAATTCAGTAAGTAAATGACTCATCAGCTGGAAGGATTGGATAAGATATTGAACTTTAAAGAAAGATTGGAGTAAAAGTATTTTTTCAAGTTCCCGGGATATTCTCAATGGATTAAGTTCTTCAAGAAGAGAGCTTTTTTTTTGGATTTCAGCACCTGTTTCTTGCTCTATAGTAAAATTTCCCAGTTCTACAGCTAGGCGAACAGCTCTCAAAATTCTGATAGGATCTCGTAAAAATCCTTTACCACCCGACTCACAGGCTCTAATCAATTTTGATTCTAAATCTTGTTTCCCTTTTTGGGTGAAATCAAGCAGCTCACCATTATGAATAGCAATCATCAAGGCATTGATAGTAAAATCCCTGGAGCAAGCATCCTCTTGTAAAGAAGCAAAGATTTTATGGACCTTCCCATTATTCATCTCAGTTCTGATTTGCGTGGGAGAAAGTTCCAGTGAATACCCATCTAGTTTAGTCATTAAAGTTTCAGTTCTTTGATATTGCACTACTTTTCTGATTAAACCTTTTTCTTGCAGGATCTTAGCCAGAAGTTTATCTCCCTCTTCCTTTTCTACACAGATATCCAGATCGGTTCTCTCTCGTTTCAGATACATATCTCGCACACATCCACCAGCAAAATAGCAGCAATATTCCAATTCTGAACCTTTTATAGCACCATAAATCTTTTTCCGTATTTCTTCTAATTCTATCATAACTGGCTACCTGCAGACCCTGAGCATTAATTTCCTGTAAATGTTTATATAGTAATTGACCTTAAAGGATAGATTATATAGGTTAAAATTTTCTATCTTCCCAGACTGAACCTCAGACTTCCAGGATCTCCTTTTCTTTACTTTTCTCAGCTTCATCTATTTTTTCAATCCATTCATCAGTAACCTCCTGGATATCTTTCAGCATCTTTTTCTGTTCATCTTCGCTGATTTCACCATCTTTTTCCAGTTTTTTCACCTGTTCATTGGCTTCTCTTCTAATATTGCGTATTGCCACGCGAGTGTCTTCAGCAATCTTTTTAAGATTCTTAGCTATTTCTCGCCTTTTTTCCTCAGTTAGAGGCTGGAAAGGAAGACGGATAACATTACCATCATTTTCAGGAGTTACACCCAGATTAGCAGCTAAAATAGCTTTTTCAATATCTGCAAGAGTTGTCTTATCCCAGGGTTGGATAATAATCATTCTGGGTTCTGGTATGGAGATATTACAGAGCTGTTTAATAGGAGTAGATTGTCCATAATAGTTTATACGAATATCATCCAGAACGGAAGCACTTGCACGTCCTGTTCTAATTTTGGAAAATTGATGCAACATAGCATCAAATGTTTTTTTCATCTTTTCTTTACATTCTTCTAATATTTCGTCCATAATATCCTCTTCTTAATTTCAATAGGGAGTTAAGAATAAATATAAGTTCCGTAATCAGGATTGGAAAGAGCCATTTCAATTCCACCTGCTCTGGTGAGATTGAATATCTTTAATGGTATCCTATTTTCCTGAGCCAGCGAAAAGGCGGTCATATCCATTACTCCAAGTTTTTGTTCCAGGCATTGAGTGTAACTGGCAGAACGAATAAATTGAGCATCAGGATAAACTTTGGGATCAGAAGTATAAAGTCCATCAACCTTAGTCCCTTTTAAAACTAAGTCCAATCCCAATTCTGCTGCTCGTAAAATAGCAGCTGTATCTGTAGTGAAGAAGGGATTGCCCGTGCCTCCACTAATAAAGCATATTTCTCCTCTTTCCAGCGCTTCCGAGGCTTTAGGTGGAGTGTAAAGTTCGGTGATATTATCCATTGCCAGACAGGAAAAAGCTATGGCGGGACAGTTTTTAAGATTAAGTATTTCAGCTAAATAGAGTGAATTCTGAATTGTGGCTAACATCCCAATATGGTCAAGCACCACTCTGTCAAGACTCTGATTTTTCCAGGTTCCACCCCGGAAAATATTTCCACCACCCAATACTATAGCTATACTATAACCTTTTTGGCGGACTTTTATTATTTCATCAGTCAGGTTATCAATGACTTCGTCATCAAAACCATATCCTTGCGGTCCTGCCAGAATTTCTCCACTGATTTTTAGCATTACCCGGTGAATCTTTTCAGGCTGAAAAAGCATAATATCACCTCACCTCAGTTGTTTAAAATAAGGGGATTATTCCTCGCCCAGAGCATAACGGACAAATCTGGAAATCTGAATATTTTCTCCGGTCTGAGCTATAGTATTATTTATAAGGTCACGGACAGTTACGCCTGGTTCATTAACCAGTTCCTGTTCCAGAAGGGCGTTTTCGCTACAAAACTTTTTAAGGGTTCCTTCCACTATTTTCTCTACGATTTCAGGTTTTTTGCCTTCATTAATAGCTTTATTCCTTGCAATTTCTTTTTCCCTTTCTATTATTGCAGGATCTATCTGTTCACTGGTGATAGCCAGTGGATTAGTTGCAGCAATCTGGAGTGCAAGTTCTTGAGCCAGCTTCTTAAATTGTTCAGTACGAGCAACGAAATCACTTTCGCAATTCAATTCCAGCATAACGCCAAGTCTCCCATTAAAATGTATATAAGCGTGTATTAATCCTTCCTTAGTCTGGCGATTAGCCTTGCTTTCAGCTTTAGCAATGCCTCTTTCTCTTAAATATTTGATAGCTGCTTCCAGGTCTCCATTAGTTGCCTCCAGTGCTTTACGACATTCTAAGATTCCCACACCAGTTCTATCTCTTAGTTCTTTCACTTGTTTTGCAGTTATTTCTTGCATTGATACTCCTTTGTAA
>MWCN01000094.1 GCA_002070045.1 Candidatus Cloacimonetes bacterium ADurb.Bin211 | reverse complement strand
CTTTTGTTCCTGTTCTATAATGCTTTCCTGCCTTCAAAAACTGTTCCATTGAACTCAATAAAAGAAATTGTTCCTAAACCGGATAGCATAATAGAGAAATCTTCTGTTCAAAAACCCCAATCCAATACTGCAAAAGCAAAAACTGCCTCTGCTAATAAATATCAGGATAAAAATAATATAGATAAACTGCCAGATGAGATTAAACCTGAAACACCTGAACCTGCAGAAACAACAATATCCTCCCTAAAAACAACCTACCAGGTAAATCAAGACCTGTGTATTGGCTGTAAACTCTGTCTCCGCTATTGCCCTGAAGGAGCTATTTCCCTGAAAAAAGGTAAAGCTATAATTGATACTACTAAATGCACTGCTTGTGGAATCTGCTCTGATGGCAATAAGAAAAACTTTTCCGGTTGCCCGGTGGGCGCAGTATTTTATTAAAATTGTAGAAGTACAGGAGTGCCGGATTTTATAGAAAAAGTAAAACCCACTCTAACTCCTCCAAGCAATGCTTATAAACCTTAAATCTGCGTAATCAGCGTAATCTGCGTGAGATTATTTCTGAAATAAAAAAATAACTTGCCAAAATCCTTGTTCAGATTATTATGTCTTTATGATGAAAAATTCCAAAATGATGTTTAAATAACTTAATTCCTTAGGAGGAATAATGAAAAAGCTACTTTTCGTATTTACACTAACCATCCTAACCATAGGTATGGCTTGGGCACAAACAACTATTAATTTTGACGATGCAAGTAAATGGACTCAAGGTTCAGGCAGTATTACTTCTTATCAAACAGATCACTCTTACAATGATGGTTCATTTTCGGCAACTGGTGGTCCAGCTCTAAGACAAGGAACTACAGTTCAAGATGGATATGCTGGAGCTCTAGGTACTTATTCCTGGAGATTAAGAGATGTTTCAACCGTTAGTTGGATAATAACCATTTCATCAGGAGGTGTATCTAATTTTAATGTTGATATTAGAAGATGGGATGGTAGTCCTTCACCTGATTATAATTTGGACTATTCTACAGATGGTGGAACTAGTTGGACTACGGTAACTACTATAAATAATTCAGCATTAGATAATAGTAGTAACTGGAAAACATTTTCGGGTACAATTAACAACGCCAATAATAATATAAAGATTAGGTTAAAAGCTAATGGTACAACCGAAAGAATTATGGTAGATAATTTTGTATGGACAGGTTACAGTGGTGGTACTCCTACAGTTGCAACTCCTAATATATCTCCTTCCACGGGTAATTTTTATTCTCCATTCAATGCTACAATCTCTTGTACAACAGAGGGAGCAACCATTTATTATACTACCGATGGTTCTGATCCGGATGATACAGTTACAGAATATACAGAACCTATTTATATTGAAGACACCACAACTCTAAAAGCAATTGCTTATGCCGAAGGTTATGATACCAGCTCTATTGCCACTGCGGTTTATACATTTCCTGAGATAACTGAGGTAGCTAATATTGCCACTTTGAGAAATCAACCTGTCGGTTCTAATGTTTATCGTTTAACTGGCGAAGCGATTCTTACTTTCCAACAGAATTTATCTTATCATCCCAAATGGGTTCAGGATGCAACTGCCGCTATTTATATTTATGATACTGCAGGAAAAATAACTACTGCTTATAATATGGGAGATGGAATAACTGGTTTAATTGGAACTCTTTCTACTTATAACAGTTTACTGGAATTTGTTCCTGTAGCTGATCCAGGACCCGCAACTTCAACCGGCAATCCTGTTGTCCCAGAAGAAAGAACTCTTGCCAGTTTAACCAGTGCGGATCAATCTAAACTGATAAAAGTGTATAATGTTACTTTAGGGGCTACAGGTAATTTTACTACGGGTGCCCAGAGTATTCCTGTTACACAAGGTGAAACAACATTAACTTTGAGAACCTTAACTTCCACTGATTATAATGGACAACCCATTCCCCAAACTCCTCAGAATATAACTTGTTTAGTAGGACAATATAATGCTGATATTCAAATTTCACCACGTTTTTTAGCTGATTTTGAAGAAGCTTTTGATATTCCGGAAGGCAGTTCTGTAACCATCGGTTCAGATATAGTAGAAATTACGGGTGGCAATGCCAATATAGTTACGGGTGATATACCTCCGGTTAATAATGGTACCTTTGTTGCCTCCAATAGTTTTATTCTGGAACTCTTTGGTGCTGGACCTTGGCAAATTGAAATTCAAACCACTGCCTTATGGGGTGCATATTATTCTCAAGGTGCATGGCATTCCGTTGCTGCTGATATTGATGGAATAATAGGTTTTGAAGTCCCGAGCGCAAAAGGGGTTCAAGTTCCTATTGTTTTAGGTGATCAAGATCCTACTTTACCTGTAGAATTGAGCAGTTTTACGGCAGTTCTTACATCGGATATGTATGTGCTGATTAAATGGATAGCAGAATCCGAAACCAACCATTCCGGTTATAATATTTTACGAGCCGAAAAGAAAGACCTTGCTACCGCTCAAAGAATAAATGCTCAGATAGTTGACAAGGGAGTAGAAACAGGAACTCAGATCAGCTATTCTTACACTGATTTTGAGGCATATACCAATATGGTATATTATTACTGGCTGGAAAGTGTTTCTCTGGATGGAATAAGTTCCTACTACGGTCCTTTAACCGTTACTATTGGCGACCCAACTCAGGAACCGCGTCCTCCTGAAGTTTCAATGGTTACTAAGCTGCTAAATGCCTATCCTAATCCTTTCAATCCCAATACCAATATCCGTTATTCTATTAAGGATCCAGGAAAAGTAAGGATTGATATTTATAATCTGAAAGGACAACTTATTCAAACTTTAACTGCTGAACATAATACTCCAGGTTTTTATCAGATTGCCTGGAATGGTTGTGATGCAAACGGTAAACCTGTTGCCAGTGGAATTTATATGTATCGGATGACCAGTGGAAATTATAGCAGTGCCAAAAAGATGGTTCTGGCAAAGTAAGGTTAACGGGTTAACAGGTTAGCAGGTTAGCAGGTTAACAGGTTAGCGGG
>MWCN01000093.1 GCA_002070045.1 Candidatus Cloacimonetes bacterium ADurb.Bin211 | reverse complement strand
ATTGCTAACTTATATAAACCCTTTCCCTTCAGGATGAGATAATATTCTAAGATTGAAGCGAATGTAGAGTAGTACAGCTTTGCAGAGCTTAAAAGCTCGTGGTTTGCAGAGATCGGAACTTTGGATTAGTGATGAGCAAATGGACTGTTCAAGGCGATAGAAGAATGTTATCCTGGGAAACTATGACAACGCTGTATTGTTCACTGGATGCGCAATGCTCAGAGCAAAGTATCAAAAGCAGACCTACTGTGGCTGCGTCCGCTATTAAGAGACCTGGTAGGTTCCAGAATTAGGGAGTAGTTTGAGTTGCCTACGGTTGTTTGATTCTATCCTACAAGGATATTCAGAGGATTGGATAAACAGGAAATTGCATCATTCAGAGCCATTGGAAAGGATATGGGAAAACCTTATAAGTCCTATACTGTTTGAGTTATAGCGACAAGGTAGCTTTTGATGAAAAAAACTTGACAAGGATTGTGAAGATGGGAAAAAATGCATATTGACGTTCGATATTATATAGAGTGTAGAATTGAGGTTAATTAGAATGTCTTCAAATAAACTGAGAAACAATGTGTTGGATTTTGCGCCAACATTTGGAACTCAATTTATCAGGGAGGAAAAATGAAAATTCTAAATCTGATATTAACCGTATTTTTTATATTACAGGCAACATTAATAATAGCAGTGGAAAAAATACCATCATCTAATCTTAAGGGAAAAGAAATTGAAGATAAGAGCATTGGACCTTACAATAATGTTTTGGTTCCACTTTATTCTTTCAGCAGAACTCCTATCCCGCTATTAACTTCTTATTATGATTATATGATAGGCAGTTACAACGGATTGCCACTGCATTCAGTTACTGATATTAGCTATGGAGGTGGATATTTCTTAACTTTTCAGGGTAAAAGGTATGCTGCTAATTATCCGAGGGTGTTTTATGGCTATATAGATGCATCCAATTTCCTTGATATTTGTAGTGAAATTACAGATTTTGACCATACTGAAGGGTATCCAATCCTTTATTTTGATCCGGTTTTCGGAAAACCATTCTATGCTTGGCAGTGTAATACTGATACAGATACCCAATTGGAAGTTCAGTTTAGTTGTGATGCCTTTATTGAATGTATATTCGGATTATTTTATGATCCTGTAACGATTATAAATAATCCGATAACTGTATTAGGGACAAATGATAATGAATTTCTTTGGCCTTCTGCAGTAATAGGTCCTTCACCTGCTTTGGGGAAAAGAAGGATATATATAGTTACGAAGAACTCTCAATCTCATACATATGGCCCTTCCGAAAATCCTCGAATTGCCTATGCTGATTTTAACAGTGATGATATTGAATATGGAAATCCTCTTATTTGGTCTTATACTTCTATTCCTGAATTGGATCAGTGGAACATTAATTCTCAATGGCGTCGTCCCTATTATGCAATTACCTGTGATAATTATGGAAACCTTTATTATGCTGGTTTTCATATTGCTAAAGAAGCAGATGGAATAACAAATATTAATGAGCAAGATTTAGATGTTTTTGTGAATCCGAACTATGGTGAAGGAACATGGACTCGCATTAGTGAATATAGCAATTTACCTTCTTGGAATCCTGATAGCAGTCCTACGAATAATACTGGTTATTTTACTAATTTCAATAATCTGCCCTATGCAGATAATGAGATCTGCTGGAAAGTAATAGCTGATAATTCCAGTCATTTTAATGCTATAGTAGATGATTTAGGAAGAATTCATTATCCTGCTCTTTGGGGATTAACCAATGCTGATGGCAATTATTATTCTGCTTTGCAATACCCCAAGGAAGTAATTTTTGATCTTTATCAACCAACCGGTTTACAGTTCAAAATCAATGAAATCTGGCCCCAAAAAGAACCAGCTAATACTATTGATGAATATTATCAGCCCTGGGATAATGAATTCCCTTGGGGAGAAGCAGAATATGTACAAGATTCTGATACAGGAAATTGGCATCCCAAAATAAAAGATAGCTGGGATTTTCCTTATTGGGATGAAAGCGCTCACAATAATGAAATGCCAACCTTATATAATAATATAAGAATGACTGAAGGTAACGGGTATGGAATGTTAGCTGTGGTCTGGCAGAATTGTTGGAGGGCTAAACAGTATAATGTAAATGGAGATACGAACTATAGTGCATGGGCAAATACTCCTGAAATCTGGATTTCTGTTTCGTCTGACAATGGAAATCACTGGAGCGAACCTATCAAACTGAACAATGTGGAAACACCTCAATTTGCCGGAATAAAACCAATGTGGGTTTATCCTGCCAGCAAAGTTAAATATGTAGGAATGCAAGGTCATCATAAAGTTGGAAGATTGGGCTTAATGTTTTTCAATGATTATACTTGGGGCTCTTATGTTCTTAGCCCAGGAGTAGGTTCTGTTAATAATGGAGGGCAGGTAATGTTTACAGAATTAGAGATTGTTTTCCCTCTGGAAGAATCCCTGCAAGACCCTTTTGGAGAGCCAATTATACTTAGTGGCAGTATGAATGTTGGTGCTGCAGTATGTATTAATAACCAATTTGCTGCAACAGATGATGTCTTAGCTGCCTTTGTGGATGTAAATGACAGTCCCCAATTACGGGGAAAGGGATCGGTTATTATTCAAAATGGCATTGCAGGTTGTTCATTTCAAGTTTACACAGATACAGATGGTGAAATCGTGTATTTCAAGGTATGGGATGTAAGCACTAATCAAATATACGATATTACGGGAGCAATGTTCAGTCAAGTTAATGGAAATGTTGGCAGTTTTCCTGATGATCCTATCTGGTTGATGGGGGGTTATATACAACAGCAGAACATCTCTTTGTCTCCTGGTTGGAATATGGTTTCTCTGAATGTTCATCCTAATAGTATGGATATTACAGATGTCTTTGCCAGTATAATGGGAAATATAATTATGATTAAATCTCCAGAGGGAGTTTTTACCCCCGGTAATCCCTATAATACATTAAGTCACTTATCGGATGGCAAAGGTATATTTGTAAAAGTAAGCAATCCTTGTGTATTATCGGTAACAGCTTATGAAGTTGATATTACTACCCCGATATATTTGCAGAGGGGGTGGAATCTACTAGGTTATCTTCCTCAAAATCCAATGGATGTAAGTTCAGCTTTAATCAGCTTAACGGGAAATTATATTCAAGTGAAAGGTGTGGAAGGAATCTATGAACCTAATAATCCTTATAGTACTCTATCAGTATTAAGCCCTGGAAGAGCTTACTGGATAAAACTATTAAATCCGAGTGTTCTATTCTATGCTTATCCTTCTAAAGCAGAAACATATCCTCAGAGTATTCTTTCTTGTGACAAATGGGGGTCTCCTATACCAAAGACAAACAGCCAGTCGGTCTTGTGCTCGTTAGAGGATTTTGCTAATGAGGGTGATCAACTGGCTGCCATAGTAAATTCAGAACTAAGAGGATTGGCTACTTTGATAAATCATAATGGTATTTTGGGCACCTACATTAACATCTTTACAGATATTTCCGGGGAAATAATTGAATTCAAACTTATCAAGAAAGACAGCCAGGAAATAATCAATCTACTACCCAATCTAATAAGTGAACCAGCAGAGATTATAGGTGATTATAATAAAGGAATATATTATACTTTAAGAAAAGCTCCGAATCTAACACCGGAAATAGTGACCGGACTTGTTTCTGTCTATCCTAATCCTTTTTCAGTATCTACTTCTATAAATTTTAATGTGGGTAAAGAAAAACAATTCCTCCAAATAGAAATATACAATTTGCGGGGACAGAAAATAGCTACTCTGCTTAAGGAAGAACTGGAATCTGGTAATCATAATATAATTTGGAATGGCACAGATGAAAACGGCAGAAGAGTTGCTTCTGGGGTCTATTTGTGTAAAATGCATTTTATGAGCAAAACACAAAGTATGAAAATTATGATTATAAAATAGAAGAGGAGAGAAAACAATGAAGCATAAAATAATAATACTATTGTTCTTCGTTCTTTACTCAGCTGTCGTCTTTGCTATTGATCCTTGGAGTGAACCCGTTATTTTAACCGGAAGTATGACAGTTATGGCTACAGTTAGTATTTCTGGATTTCCTGCTACTGAAGATGATGTCCTGGCTGCTTTTGCATATGTTAATGGCATACAAGAATTACGGGGAAAAAGTAGTATAAGCGTTGTTAATGAAATTCCGGGCTGTTTACTACAAATATATACTGAAATAAACGGAGAAATCATTTTTTTTAAAGTATGGGATGAGAGTGCACAGCAAATTCTTGCCGCTTCACCAAATGTAACCAGTGAAATTAATGGGATAATCGGTTCCTTTCCGAATAACTTGTTTCCGATTTATGCAAGTATCACACAAATAGTTTCTGATCCTACATTTTCACCCGAAGGAGGTTCCTATCAAACTGCCCAAGATGTAACTATTATTTGTGCTACATCTGGAGCTGAAATTCACTACACTCTAAATGGAACAGAACCCAATGAATATTCTACTCTTTATTCTGCTCCATTGCATATAGCTACTAATACCCTTGTTAAAGCTAAGGCATATCAAATTGGCTGGGACCCCAGTAGTACTACTTCTGCGTATTATGAGATATCTGACGCTAATTATGACGAAATAAATTCATCCCCAACAGAGATTTTATATGTGTATCCCAATCCTTTTACCAGTAGCACTACAATTGAACTCAATTTAAAGGATGAATCAGGTTATTATACTTTAGATATATATAATATTAAAGGTGAAAGAGTCCATAGCATCAGTGGTTTGGGTAAAGGAAGCATCACTCAGGTATGGGATGGAAAAGATGAGCAAGGTAATAAGTTAAGTGCTGGTATCTATCTGCTTTGTTTTCGCACCAGCAGTTTTTCCTATACCAACAAGCTAATGCTAAAATAAGATTAGGATTGCTTTTTTTACGAAGTTGGAGATGTATTGGATATAATTGGGTGTTTTTTTCTGCTTTTTTATTGTTATTTTACCCCTAAACCTCATATTTATTTTTTTATGGGTTATGGTGTCACTATCCCCGAAATTTACAACAAAGGAAACCTGATATATTGATGACTAACACACATACTGGGATGAGAGGGATAAGGACAATATCCTTTGCTTATGTGGACTTTACTTTATTAATCTGAGTGTAAGCGGTAAAAACATCAGCACCAGAAAGGTGACATTCATCAGATAGCTTTGATCTGTCCCTGGCATCATCCAAGCTGTTGAACTTGTTTTCCAGAACCATAAGATTATCCATTACTTCCAGGGCATCGCTTAAGGGATAGATCTTATC
>MWCN01000092.1 GCA_002070045.1 Candidatus Cloacimonetes bacterium ADurb.Bin211 | reverse complement strand
CTGGATGAATGGTTGGTATCTTCGTAATCTTCCTCTGGATACTATAGTGGAACGGTCAAAACCATACTTTGAAAAGGAGAATCTTACTATTCCTGATTTTGATAAACTTACTAAAATAGTTGCCACTGCAAGGGAACGATGCACTTTACTTTCCGACCTAGCTCAATATTCTAAAATGTTCCTCTGTCCCCAGCCACTTAATATAGAATATCAAGATTTTCTCAAAAAAGAAGATTCTCGGAAAGTGCTGTTCTGGTTTCATAAAAACCTTCCTCAGGAAGGAGATGTTGATGCTGAACGACTAAATCAACTTGTTCAGCAAGGTATTTCAGATTTGGGGTTAAAAGGGAAAGCTTTTTATAAACCTCTTTATCTGGCATTATTGCATCAAGACCACGGACCAGAACTTCCGGCTATATTTTCTATACTTGGATTAAAAGAAGTTCATAACCGGATACAAGAGGCGCTACAGCTCTCACTTTAGTCAAACTCATAAGTTTTATTGTCTTTATTCTTGATATATAAGTGGTAGAAAGTTGAGAATAAAACTTTCAGGCATACCATTTCCGCTGATATCAGTTGCAGAAACTGTCAAAACATAAGACCTGTAATTTTGAAGAGGTTTTTGGGGTTTAAAACGATAGATTCTACTATCTGATTGTAGAATATCAAGAGGAATATCTGTTTTTGTTTCAGCAGCTTTTAAAGACACTTTTATAGAGGAACGAGGAATAACTTCAGAAAAACAAACTTCCAAAATAGGCTCCCGTGATTTGACAGATGTTCCATTGCGAGGTGAGCTATATAATACTTCAGGTGGTTGTGTATCCAGAACCGTAGAAGCCCGAAATTCCGAGTTAATTACTTGCATTACATTCCCTTTCCTATCCTCAGCTCCGGATATTTCCATCGTATAAGCAAAAGCCTCCTGAGGAGCTGTGAGCACAGTAAGTTTATCTTCTTCCAGATAAGAAAGCAAGACTGGCAATTCTTCTTTATTGTCCAGACGATTAATTCTGATTGAATTATAGCCTTTTATCGCTTCAGTAAAAGTTATTTCAATCTCTCTATTATGCTTCGGTGTCACCAGTTTAATATTAGGTTTGGTAGTATCAGCATACGCTAAAAAGAGGTTTAGATTAGTAGAATGCTCCACTCTAACAGGCTGCTCAAAATATGGCTCCTGAGTAAAATCATAATGCCCATTCAAGTTTTTATCTATATAGGCACGAAGAATATAATGAGCTGGATTAAGTGGTTCCAGGGCATAAGAAGAACCTCTTGCAACCTGAGATAAAACTAAGAGAGAATCATCTGAAAGTAAACTCATCTGAACTGGTAAAGAAATGTCTCTGGTATATTCATAATCTATCGTGCCTGATAAACGAAGTTGATTGAGCTTGCCACTGGTAAAGACCAGAGTTTGATTCTCATCCGGTGAATTACCTCGGATGTCTTTCAATCTGGTGCTAATTATCACATAATAATTAGTATCATGAAGGAGTTTTTCATTTATTTGTATAATAATAGAGTTTTTATCAACCGTGATTTTCTTATTCATCACAGGTGGATAGATATATATAGAATGTGGAATAGTGGTTTTATCTAGCGGTTTAGAGAAATTAATTTCAATCCGTCCTTCAGATATATTGCTATATTGAGGTGGTAAAGATGATATAATAACCGGCTTTTCTATGTCTTCTGGACCGCCAGTTGGACTTTTCTTGCTTCCACAAGAAGTCAGGAATATCAACAGTAAAAGAATTATACTTAATCTAAAGATTTTTTTCATAGCTAGGTTTAAAATAAGAATTATGATATAAAGTTTGGATATATTTACCTACAATATCATACTCCACATTTACACTTGAACCGGGAGCAAGATATTGTAAGTTAGTGTTATCTAATGTATATGTAACCAGGGCAACAGTAAATGAACTGGAATTAAGTTCTGCTATCGTTAGACTAACTCCATTAATAGCAACGGAGCCCTGTTTAACTATAAGTTCACGGTCTCGGGAATCCAGGGAAAATCTAAAATAAGTTGTAGCTGTAACCATTTTCTTCTCTAAAAGTTTTGAAGTTCTATCAATGTGTCCCAGCACGAGATGTCCATCTAAGCGATCTCCCAATTTTAATGCTCTTTCCAGATTCAGGATAGTGCCTGATCTCCAATTTCCTGCTGTTGTTTTTTGCACTGTTTCCTGCATAATTTCCACAGTAAAGGAGTTAGGATTTAATTTACTAACTGTCAAACAAATACCATCACAAGCAATACTTACACCCAATCTGAGATCATTAAAAGTTTTTGGAAGTTCAATGGTTACTGCTTTTAATCCAGAACTATTAATAGTCTGAGTTACTTTGGAGGTGGCTTCAATAATACCGGTAAACATATTAAACGGGATAGCGCCTTTTCCAGGCATTGGAAAGAGTTAACATACTGCTGTATTCCAAATCTCCCCCAAAAGGAAGCCCTGTAGAAAGACGAGTTACTTTAATATCTTTATCTTTTAACAATTCCCAGAGATAATGAATAGTAGCTTCGCCTTCGGGGGAAGGTTTTAGTGCTAAAATAACTTCTTGAGGATGAAAATGATCTATAGCTTGGAGAAATTGGGCTGAATGAATTTGTTCTGGCCCATAACCATCTATGGGTGAAAGTAAGTGTCCAAGGACAAAATAGCGTCCCTTATATTCATTCATATTTTCAATAATTTGAATATCGGCAGAGGACTCTACTACACAGAGCAAAGAATCAGTCCTTTCGGAAGAAGTGCAAAAAGGACAGGGATCACTTTCAGAAAGCATATTACAGAGAGAGCAAGTAGTGATATTTTCTACAGTTTGTTTAATAATTTCAGCTAATTCCAAGCCAAAAGACTTATCTTGACTGACCAGATACCAAGCCATTCTTTGAGCTGTCTTTTTTCCTATTCCAGGGAAACGGGTTAATGCCTGGATTAATTTTTCTAAAGCAGGAGATATAATCATTTAAAAGATACCGGGAATCTTCATCCCTCCAGTTAATTTACCCATAATTTCATCCAGGGCTTCAGAAACCTGTTTATGTGCTTCCTGCAACGCAGAAAGGATAAGATCTTCCAGCATTTCCACATCGTCAGGATCTACTGCTTCAGGATTAATTTTTATGGATTTTACTTCATACTTTCCATTCATTTCCAACTTTATCATACCACCACCGGCAGTAACTTCAAAAATCTTACCTTCCAGCTCTTCCTGTGATTTCATCATTTCTTTTTGCATATTCTGCATCTGCTTCATAATTTGATTCATATTCTGCATAGCTTCTTCCTTCTAAGTATTTTATAATTTATTAAACTAAAGAGAATAACACATTTTTTCGTCAAGAGATATCTAAGATAGGTTCAGATTAAGACTGATCTGATGTTTTCCTTCTAAAATGAGGTGAGTCACCCCATTCATCATATCCAATGGTCTCCCCTATTGAATAAATACTCTCTTCCAATGCCTTTCTAATGGCTAAAGCATTTTCATTCAGACCGGGTTTTCCTTCATAAAGTTGATAACCATTACGGAAACGGGTATCCGTAATATTAGGCATTAGCACATTTGCTCCAGCCAGAAGTCCCATCTCTCTGCCTTTGGGATGTAAAGCTTGTAAAGCTGTAGTTGATGCAATGTTTACATCTTTAAGAGCAATACGAGTGACAGCTATCATCTTCAAGGCTTGCTCCAGGGCTTGCTCCGGATTGAAAGTTGATAATAAGTATGCCAAAGGAGTTTGATGATGAGGAATAAAAGGACCCATTCCTATCATATCTATATCTTCATCATAAAAAAAG
>MWCN01000091.1 GCA_002070045.1 Candidatus Cloacimonetes bacterium ADurb.Bin211 | reverse complement strand
ATTATTATTCGATAAACCAACCCTAACTCAATACCTTAGTGATAAGGGATACGCCATCATATGGTCTCTATATGGCGAAAAGAGAATAATAGACACGAAGAGTAAATCTCCAGGAATGCTTGAGATAAAAGGAATCTACTGGTTGAATGACAACGATGATCTTGAGGGTATGTTTACGACATCTAACACCTGGTATGCCAATAAGTAGCCCCTACCCTAAAAAAGTCCTCACGATTATCCCGCATTATTTTGCTCTTGCAGAAACCTTGTCATACTATGTAATTTTCAGTAATTAGATTTGCAGAAAACCTATCAAAAACGACTAAAATAGCTCTTGGAAAGTATGACCAAGGATGTCATATGATGCGACAGTTTACAGATTTAGCTGCTAAATTTGCTTTTTTCAGTATCATAGCGCTGATATTCCCTGAAACGAGTTGACACTCTTAAAAATGGTTGAACAATTAGTAGTAAGAACAATATCTTGATAATTTATGACTAAATAGAAGAAATATTCAAAAGATTGAAGAATATTTACCTGATTTTTTACATTTTTCCTGTAATCTGGGTACAGCTCTCCTACATTATGTCCGCATAATTTTTACGCAGCGTTTCAAATTAAAAGCAATTGCTCCTATTACCAAATAATCGGCAGTTTTCTTCAGTCCCATATAAATAGACCTATTCCAACCACAGTATTTCTTCAAACTACCAAAACTGCTTTCTATCCGGTATCATTCTTTTGTAATTCAGTTGTTCTTCCATCTGATAATCGGATAACTGATACCAGGACCGAAGTAGCATAATCCAAAACATCACTTCAGCTGAATATAAATCTCTACCCGTTACTGATTGGTGTCTAATTTCTACCTTCAATAGAACTATATTGATTCTCTTCCAATCTATTACTTTCTTCATGTTTTTAAGAAAGTGCTTGTGCTTTGATATGCGGTTTTATATCTCTTGAACGGCTAAGGTTCTCTTTGGCTTTTCTAAGATAAGCTACTTAATAATTATAGACCCCTATTCTTTCACCCTTTATCTTATCAAGAATAAGTTATGCCTACTTTTTGTCCACTTCTATGTGCAAACAATCTTATTTAAATTTAAAAGATATAAATACCTTGCTAAGATTATATAGCTTCCTGAGTGCACAGGAATGACAAAGGAATTTTCAAAATGAGAATTTTAATAAGGGATGGCAATTTCCTTTTTTGGTGTAGAAAATGAATGTTCCGAAAATAAAAGGGAATAAAAATATGCCTATGTAAAATAGCTTGTTAAAAAAGGGAAAATGATATATATAATTATTTGATTATATTTATATTATAAATTTAAAGAAAGAAAGAATATTTTCAAGAAAATCAAGACAATACGTTGGTTTTTCCACCAATATTTGGGGCTCAACTTTCAAATACAAAGAGAATAGTAAAACATACAAGTTTTATCTGATAGGGATTGAATAAATTTAATCTAAGTAATACAAGATTTATATTGACAAACCATAAATACAAGTTATCTAGTCCTTATAATTACATACAAGGATTAAGAAAAGAGACATCACAAACAGAGCATCGATTCAATCACATTGTAAGCTATAAAGCAGGCGATATCGTCAGTACCTAACGGTTCTGTGGTCAGAAAGTTGACAATTCTGTCTAGTTATTCATGGCTCAAAACCGAAGAGATTGCCAAGGCTTATAGAATCAATCCCTGCACTCTATTTCGTTGGATAAGTCAGTTCAAAGATCAAGGACTTGAAGGTCTGGTAGACAAACCTAAAGGACATAAACCGGCTTTTCTAACATATGAGATGAAAAACCAATTAGTTCAATGGATAACAACGCTAAAAGAAAGTGATGGTAAGCAGGTATCTGGGACGCTGGACAAGCTCAGGGCAGAACTGGAAAGAGTCTATTCTGTGAAGATTAGTAAATCTGCACTGTCAGTAAATCTTGCAAAAATGAATATCCGATTAAGCGAACTCTTCCCACGCATATCAAGGCAGACAAGGGAAAACAGATTGAATAAAAAAACTCTAAATTACCTGAAGGTAAAAGCTGAAAGAATTCAGACCTAAGAGTATTCTTCTTTGACGAAGCTCATTTTGGCCTCCAAACCAGTCTGATCAAAGTCTGAGCAATGTAAGAAAAGCCACTTCAGGTAAAAGTCAAACAAGCCTACGAGAACTTCTATGTCTATGGCTCGATTGAGCCAAAAAACGGTGAGAACTTCTCTCTGTTTCTACCTTGGGTCAACACTGAAATAATGGATCACTATCTTAAGCAAATGAGCCAGGCGTATGAGAATGAAGAAATCGTTGTTATTATGGACCAGTTAGGATTATATAAATCAAAGGATTTTTTTGTGCCTGATAATATTGCCTTCATATGCTTGCCATCGTACTCGCCAGAGCTAAATCCAATTGAACGATGTTGGAAGCACATGAAAACAAACTATATTCACAATCGTGTCTTTGAGTCACTCAAGCAAATGATGGCACTTATGGTAGATGTGTTTGCAGAATTGAAAACCGATATGGTTTCCTCTTTGTGTCATTGCAGTTATCTATACTAATGACATTACAGTATAAACTCTGTATTATCTGTGTAATCTGTGGGAGCTTTTTTACTTCTTATCTGAATAAACATATCTGCGTTATCTGCGTAATCTGCGTGCTTTCACTCTAATACAAAACCTCTTATCTGTGCTATCTGTGTAATCTGTGAGAGCCTTTTTTTAATTCTTTTCTTGGAGCTTATGTCCAGCTTATGTCCAACTCATGTCCAGCTTATGTCCGAAATCGGACATAAGCTCACCATAATCTCCTTATAAGGAAGAGATAAACGCTAAAGAAGGGCGGAACATAGTTTATTTGCTTGACATAGGGCGGATTTATCAATTTTCGGTTATAAAATAAAAAGGATTTGTTAAATAATAGAGGATATGAATGGAAATCAGCAAGACTTATGAACCCCAACAAATAGAAAAGAAATGGTATGAATTCTGGGAAAGAAATGATTATTTTAAACCCGCAGGAGACCCATCAAAACCTCCTTTCACCGTTCTAATACCACCCCCAAATGTCACTGGCATCCTGCATATGGGTCATGTTCTAAATAATACATTGCAAGATATTGTTGTGCGTTTTCATAGGATGCTGGGAGAACCTACTCTCTGGTTACCTGGAGTTGACCATGCTGGTATAGCTACTCAAAATATGGTAGAAAAAGAACTTGCCAAAGAAGGAAAAACAAGACAGGAAATTGGAAGAGAAAAGATGCTGGAACTCATCTGGAAATGGAAGGAAGAAAAAGGGAGTCATATCATAGACCAACTAAAAATGTTGGGTGCTTCTTGTGATTGGTCTCGTCTTCGTTTTACTATGGATGAGATGCTTTCCAGAGCAGTAAAAGAAGTTTTTGTCCGCCTTTATGAGGAAGGTTTAATCTATAAAGGAAAATATATTATCAATTGGTGTCCGCGTTGCGTGACCGCTCTGGCTAATGATGAGGTTGAATACAGTGAAGAAAACGGCAATCTATGGTATATTCGTTATCCTTTAACAGAT
>MWCN01000090.1 GCA_002070045.1 Candidatus Cloacimonetes bacterium ADurb.Bin211 | reverse complement strand
TCAAATCTATGAGACCACCTCTTTAATAGAACCACGATGTAAAATCTGTGGAAATACACCTATCATAAAAGAATCCACTCACTGGTATTTACAATTGAATGATTTTAGAGACCAGCTTGCAGATTGGATTAGCAAAAAGGATTACTGGAAGGAAAATGTAAGGAATTTTATGCTGAATCTTCTGGATCAAGGATTGGTGGAAAGACCTATTACCCGTGATTTGAACTGGGGAGTTCCGGTTCCTTTAGAAAATGCTGAAGGTAAAGTGCTATATGTATGGTTTGAAGCACCTATTGGATACATATCTTCTACTAAGGAATGGGCAGAAAAAATTGGCGAACCTAATCGCTGGAAAGATTATTGGCTTGATCCTGAAACCCGATTGATACATTTTATTGGTAAGGACAATATTATCTTTCACGCTCTCATCTGGCCTGCTATGCTTATGGGTCAGGATAAAACTTACTGTTTGCCTTATGATATACCAGCAAATGAGTTTATGAATCTGGAAGGACAAAAGATTTCTACCAGCAGAAATTGGGCTATCTGGGTAGATGAATTTGTAGAAAAATTTCCAGCAGAATATCTTCGCTATTATCTTGCTTGTATTGCTCCTGAAAAAAATGATAGTGATTTCTCTTTTTATGAGTTTCAGCAAAAAGTTAATAAAGAATTAAACGATGTTTTAGGTAATCTTGCCAATAGAGTGTTCACTCTAATTAAAAAACATTTTAATGGATTAATTGAACCTATTGAACTAACTGACAACAGTAAAAAGGTACTGGAAGAGGCACAATTTCTTTATAAACAAATAGATGAAGGATACAAAAACTATCAGGTGAAATGGAACACTAAACAGGCAATGGATATAGCTCGTTTGGGAAATCGCTATTTTGACGAACGAAAACCCTGGGCAGAAATTAAAAATAATCCTCATTCTGTGCAAGAAACTTTATATGTTTGTCTCACTCTTTTGCGTTTGGTCTCGGTAGCCTTATATCCAGTGATGCCTAAAAGTATGAATAAACTTAGAAAAATGATGGGTCTTTCAGAGCTTTCTGAATGGGAAGAATTAGATTTAAAATCCAATTATACTTTAAAAGAGATTGAACCACTATTTTTTAAGCTGGAAGATTCAGTTATAGAAGAAGAAGTTAAAAAATTGAAACAAAATGCTAAACTTAATTCTTCAAAGGCAAATCAACTTCCCGTAAAAGAACTTATTAACTATGATGATTTCGCTAAAATAGATATCCGAGTGGTGACTATTCTTTTCGCTGAAAAAGTTCCTAAAACCGATAAACTTTTACATCTTAAAGTAGATATCGGAATTGAGGAAAGAGAACTAGTGGCTGGAATTGCTGAATATTATAAACCAGAAGATTTGCCCGGAAAGCAAGCTTTAATGCTGGTCAATCTTGAACCGCGTACTATTAGGGGAATAAAATCGCAAGGAATGATTTTAGCCATAGAATCGGAAGGGAATCTAACTTTAGCAGTTCCAGAAAAATATTCACCCCCAGGTTCTATAGTTAAATAGTAATATCAAGTATAATAATGAGATATAAGGCATTAATTAAAGTATTACTTTTCATATCAATCCTGTCCTTTGCCTCCTTTCTCAAAGCTGCCGAAATAAGAAATGGACAGCTTTATCTTGAGGTCTTAATTGAAGCTGATAATAACATAACTCTTAGACCAGAAAAAGAATCAGAGAGCACTATTAACATTTACGAATCAGATTTACCAGTCTGCAGAAAAATGAATGGTAGATTGGAGATAGATTTAATAAAAACAGATAAACAAGCTTGTTGGGGAATTTTATCAAGAATTGAGCCCTGGACAGACAATTCAGAAGGCATCCTTTCTGAAACATTTGTATGGTCAGATAATCATTTAGAGCTAAAGAAAGAGAATTTGATTTATGCAGATACCTCATTTGTATGTCGTGATAGTGCCTTAGCCTATGCCAGAGCACAGGGTATTTCGGATAAAATGGTGCAATATATTCCTCTCCTTGGCTCAACCGTAAAAATAACTACTTCCAGAAGAGAAAAATACTATCTGGAAACCCCACTTAGAATACATAGTGATTATCCTTTAATAATTAATAACCATAAAGAAACTTATAGTGGAGATTTTTATTTAAAGGAAATAGATAATAGATTGGTTTTCACTCAACTGGTCTATTTAGAGGATTATGTGGCAGGTGTTATTCCCTATGAAATAGGTGACAATGCACCTTTAGAGGCTATGAAGGCTCAAGCAGTTTCAGTTAGAACCCATTCTATTACACTTTTAACTTATAACCGGCATAGAAATGATGGATATGACCTCTGCAATACTACTCATTGTCAGGTTTATAAAGGAAAATATTTAATTAATTCTAATGTGCAAGCCGCCGTAGATAGCACCTTCAATCAAATTCTAATAATAAATGGAAGAATTGCCGATACTCCTTATCATAGTAATTGTGGAGGTCATACTGATGCGGCTCATCAAATCTGGAATAGTCAACCTCTTCCCCATTTATTAGGAATTCCCTGTATTTCAGGAGTTGATAGTCTGGATTTAACTCAAGAAAAACAAGCAAGACAATGGATAGATAAAAATACTATAGATCCCTTAATGAGCTCCTGGGAAAAAGCAGGAATGAGCTGGAGTTATACTATTTCTCGCAAAAAATTAGCGAATAATCTAGGGTTGAATAATATTGAGAAGATTGTCATTAACCAACGCAGTGTTTCGGGAAGAATTATTGATATGAGTTTTTACGGTCCCGAAGAGGTACGAATACTTGGTGAAGCAAAAATAAGAGAAGTATTCGGAGGATTGCGTTCTTCTTTTTTCTATATTGACGGAAAGAATAACTCCAATAGAAATGGTAAAGTGGAGATAATTCCAGATGGAATCCTGAATCTGAAAGGCAAAGGATATGGTCATGGTGTTGGAATGTGCCAATCTGGAGCTTTAAGACTGGCAAGAGAAGGAAAAAACTACTGGGATATTCTCAGTTTCTATTATCCAGGAACTCAAATTTCAACAGATTGGATGTATTATGAATGAAAGTGATTATCTTTGGAGAGGAATGGCTTTAAATGGTCAATTCCGAGTCTTAGCAGTATCCTCTACCAATACTGTTCAAGCTGCAAGAGACATACATGACCTTTCACCTATCAATACTATTTTAATGGGTAAAATGATTTCGGCTGTAGCTATGCTCAGTCTGGATTTGAAAGATGAAGGTGCAGAGGTTACTTTACGTTTTGATGGAGATGGGCCACTGAAAGGTGCTCTGGCTATATGTAACAATCAAGGTGATGTTAGAGGATATGCTTTTGAGCCAAAATTCTGGCTTGAAGACCTACAGGAGAATTTTCATCCCGTAAAATATCTGGGTAATGGAACTCTTACAATTATTAAATATTATCCTGGAGACCGTCCTACTAAAGGGTTAACTCCTCTCATTGAAGGAGATGTAGCTCAGAATCTGGCATATTACTTTGAACAATCTGAACAGATACCAACGGCGGTTAATCTAGGAGTGCTGATAGATAAAGATGCTAAGGTTCGTGCTGCTGGTGGATTTATCATTCAGCAATTACCTTCTGCTGACCGGTTAAATGCGGATCGCTTAATTGATAATATCAATCATATGCCCAATCTTTCAGATTTAA
>MWCN01000089.1 GCA_002070045.1 Candidatus Cloacimonetes bacterium ADurb.Bin211 | reverse complement strand
GGATGATTATTCCTCGTGCCAATGTGGAAGTTATAGAAACCTAAGAAATTGACTTTTATAGATAGGCAATGTATTAACCGTATGATAAAATAATATTTAGCACCTTATTAGTTAGCTGAATTTTAGGTCTAGTGAAAGGAATGTAGTTGCTATTTCTATATTTCTGGATATAAACAATTTAGTGAAATGTAGATGTGCCCGTCTGCACAAGCCTTGTAGAGGCTTTCTATAATATAAAATTAGGTGCAAATGGTTATACCGCATTAATAATATCGGGAATAGATGTAAACTAGTGCCGTATGATGCAAAACCTGTAAAGAATTGAAAAAAACTTTTGCCGGAACCAATCTAAATATATGAACTTAGAAAAGAGAAGAACTGATTTGATTATAGGGAGCAATTGCTTCTAATTAAAAGCGGAACATTAAGATTTTTTAAGATTGAGAAAGGAGAAGTGTTGCTTTACTCTCTCTTGTCTCTTTTTCTCCTAAAGTGTTAAGAGAGAGACAAGTAAGAGACTGGGGACAGATTATGGGATTATTGCTTTATATAAAAGGTAAATATACCTGTCATCTATCAATTCATAGAATACCTTCAATAGTGTCATCTAAATTTTATATATGATAACTATCTACATACAATAGAAAACAAACTTATAGAATTAATAAGATTTAGTAATACGAGCATAAAGTTCTCCCCCGCTGGCAGAACCGAAATATCCTAAAGCATTGTGAATACCACCATAAAGATAGCCATCCAACATATAATTGAATCTATAATAATTATCATCAATCACCCACACTCTTACGCGATACTTTCCATAGAAAATGAAAGCAGTAGAGTAATTATTCAAGACCAGATAATAACCAGGCAGAGCTTCTAAAGGAGAGGATTGGAAACGATTAGCCAGTTGTAAACGCCGAATGCCCAAACTTCCTTGATTATACAGCTCTTCAATATTTGCCGAAGGATGGATTTCTTGTAATAACTGATTGGTATATTCCAGATCGGTACTAAATTCTTCCATACAATATGTTTCAATCCAGAGGTTAAATACTCCCATGGTATTTCCCGTGCTAACAACCAGAGGATAGTTAGTATCAATTTGATTAAAGGGGATGATATTTTCTGTATCCGGGTCAAATGAATAACCAGTTCCTGGGGGATTTGTTCCATAAGGGTCCGGTTTCAATTCCACTCTTTGCGGAACAGTTGTTTCTGCCCAGATTAAAGAATCCCTATCAGGAATTTGGACTTCCAGTCTATAACGATGTTCCGGTTGAATAATATGCTCTGCTAAATCTATATATTTAATTTTAAATTCGTGCAAAGAAGGAGTTAAAGAAAAAGTTTCCTGGGTATCCAGATCTTTTATAAGAACTTCAGCATCCCAGACAAAAAGCTGTAAGGGGTCAAACTCTTCAATAGAACTGCTTCGAGTTACATATACAGGATTGGAAAGAGAGATAGGTTTATCTGCCATTAACAACCCTGCTACGGTAAAGACTTCACCCTGAAATCTAGGTCCAGAGGTATTATCACAGGAAAAAATAAAGAGACAGCTCAGCAGCATAATGGATAGTATCATTATTTTTATAATGTGTTTTACCATCTTATATTAACTCCAATAAAGGGCAAAAAAGGAAATTGGTTTCCATCTCTGGTGATTAACTTCAAAGTTCCATCTTCATTCATCTGCATATCATAAAAACGGAAACTTACATTCTTGTGATTAAACACATTAATGATTTCCAGATAAGGTTCAATAGAACCCCACCAGGTGTTCCATTGTAAATGTACACTCAAATCTAATCTTAAGTAATCTGGAAGTCGGACTCTATCCTGATAACTGTATATAAGCTGGAAATTTTCACCATCAAAAAAAATGCGTTCTGGAACATCAGAAGGTTGCCCAGAATTGTAGGAAAAATTCGTTCCTACAATCAGGTCAGCATTGCCTAATTGCCATCCTGTGTTTTGACTGATATTATAGTTTTCTACTAAAGAAACAGTATGAGTTCTATCATAGCGTGGATAAAAATATTGTGGTTCGCCAGTATAGGGATCAATATTAACATTATTAATCTTACGTTTAGTCTCGCTATAAGAATAACCTAGATAGCCTTTTAACCCTTTCCAATCATTGCGTAACATCAATTCTGCACCGTAAGAATAGCCCTTCCCAGTATTCACAGCATCAGAAAGGGTTCCGGTTTCACTATTCCAGTTGAAAAAAGTATTCGTATTGAACTCATTGATATGATTATAGGTCTTATAATATAGCTCTGCATCCCACTGGAAATATTTACTCAATTCTCTATTATATCCTAAGATATAATGCTGAGAAACCCCTGGTTTAACACTTCCATCTATCGGTAACCAAACATCATAGGGGGAATTTATGTCCAGACCAAGAAGTGAAAGATATTGATGATAAATCCCAAAATTAAGATATATACTCTCGCCAACATCCAGATTACGTTTTAACGAAATCCTTGGTTCAAGGTTAAAATAGGAAGCAGCAGGCACTGGAGCTGGTTCTTCTTTCAAGGTTTTATACCAGTTTACTCGCAAACCAGGTTGCAAAGTCCATAATTCATTTATTGACCAGGCATCCTGGATAAAAGCTGAAGTGGTTAATGAAGTTATAGCTGCTTCAGGTAATGCCGCTTGAGCAATTTGGTAGGTAGTCCCCATCTTTAAATCGGTATCATTCAGTTTTAGTTCTATTCCTGTTTCAACATCGTGATAATTGCTGGGTTTCCAACTAAGTAATCCTTTAGCAGTTAAATCACGAATATAATTCTTACTCTGAAAGATGTTCATTCCTTCCGCTGATAGCTCATCAATAGAATTATTATACTGACTTCCCGAAATGATAAATTGCGAGAAAAGCTGTGGTGAAAATAGATGCATCCACTGAGCAGATAAAATGCTATTCCCCCAGTCTAATTCCATAATAGGAGTAATATCATAGGACAATACATCTTTCCCAAAATATCCACTGAAACTTAGTTTATTGTTTGTATCAATATCCCAATTGAATTTAATATGACCGTCGTAAAAATAATAATCAGGTAAATCAGAAATAACCATTTTTAACATTTCCAGATAGGTACGACGAAAAGAAGCCATAAAAGAACCACTTTGTGAATCTATTTTCCAGGGTCCTTCAGCTGTTGCTGAAGCCGAGATAAGACTAAGTCTTCCCACACCTTCATAAGATTTTCTATTTCCATCTCTTTCTGTTACATCCAGAACTGAGGACATTCTTCCCCCATACTTAGCTGGAAAGCCTCCTTTCATCAATTCAATACTTTCAACTGCATCAGTATTGAAAGTGCTAAATATTCCACCAAAATGATTGGGATTATATACCTCAGTATTATCTAAAAGGATAAGATTCTGATCAGGAGACCCTCCACGAACATACAATCCGGCAAAAAAATCTGAAATAGGAACTACTCCGGGAACGGTTAGTACTGCTCGAAAAACATCTGCTTCCATCGGTGCTACTACCATCTGAATATCCTGTCGCGTTTGATGAAGAGTGCTGGGTTGAATAATTGCTCCTTCGTTCTCATCTTTTGTGCCCGTTACAATTACTGGACTCAATGCTACTGAACTTTTAACTAATTGCATATTGATTACCACGTTGTCATTTAGACTCTTTAAAGTGACCGGCACAGTTTCTTTTTTATAAGAAACCAATGAGAAAGTAAGAGTAAAATCTCCAGTCTCCTGCAAATTTAAGACATAGTATCCTTTTTTATTGGTCTGACATCCTATCTTCGTACCAGCAATATATACATTAACATATTGAATGGGTTCGCCACTATCAGCTTTGGTCACAAATCCACTAATGGTGGCACAATGTAATATGCCACAAAGAGAAATGATTACTACAATTAAGATGATTTGTCTCTGCATTGCTTCCCATTCATTAATTCTTTGAATTTAACTATTTCATCCTTGTTAAAGATGTCAATAATCTTATTTAAAAAAGTGGAATATAAAACCAGAAAAGGAGTGACATACAAGTCACTCCTTTTCTTTCAGAGGTTAGAGAACCTCAATATTATTATTTGGCAAGTAACATCTTACCAGTAAGTTTCTTACCATTATTCTCTAAACGATAGAGATAGATACCACTGGAAACAGTTCTACCTCTGTCATCAATTCCATTCCACACTACATTATACTTACCTGCTTCACGAACATCATTCACCAGGGTACGAACTAATTCTCCTTTCAAGTTATAGATTTTGAGAGTAGTATAACCTGTGGTTGGAACACTATAATTGATAGTAGTTTCCGGATTGAAGGGATTTGGATAATTGGTTGCAGACAGCGTGTATATGGGAATCACATTGTCATCAACAGGAGTATCATAATACACGATAGCTCTAATCATTATTTCCCCTTCTGTGACAGGTTCCCATTCTGTCCCTATTTTCTTATAACTGTGACCATTAGTAGATGTATCCAAACCTATTGCAGAAGCATTTGCCACATCCAGAATACCAATATAGAATTGACCATCAGTAACCGCAATATCGGCTGGTAATTCTATATAGTTCCATCCTTCAACTATAGAAGTAGCAGGATATTGTAACTGAGCAAGCTGTGTTCCAGGCATTCCATCAGGTCCATCATTATCAAAAACACGGACTATCAACGCTGTAGTTCCAACATTCTGGACATAAATCTTAGCATATTCAACCGTTAGAGAATGGCTAAAATTAAATTTTACCGCCATTTGCTTATTGGCACCGACATTAAATCCCTGATCTGAAGTACCATCATCATTTAAAAGCTCAACCGTAGATTCAGGCATTACAAACACAGTAGCTACATTGGAAGCTTCTGATTCATTAGTGCCATACATTGCTGTTACATAATAGTTATGTATTCCACCAGGGACATTGCTATCAGTATAGGTAAGAATATCAGCACCTACCTGATCAATCTGAACATTATCCCGATAAATCCTATAGCCATCTACATTACGGTTTGCTTTAATGCCTTTAGCTTTAAATTGAGCATTGGAAATAGGTTGCTCTTCCTGTTTGAGTGGTACATAGGAAAGTAAGTACTCTTCTCCTTTAGCATTAGCCACATAAACCCTAATATTCCAGTTATAGGTCAACTCTGCATTTACATTGGTTAATGTGGTCCAGCTATTTTGCCAATACATTGCATTACCATAACCTTCCACCTGGGGACCTGCATCACACCCAGCAGGGAAACCAGCCTGGGCATTGCAACGATATCCGACCCGAAGTATCGTTCCAGCTGGAATGGTAAAAGGAGTATTTAATATAATTTCATTCCAGGCTTGGATTGTTGGAGAAGGAACTTCCTGTTCATAAACCAAATCGCCGGTAGCACCAGTCCAGATACGAATAGTATAAGTGCAATTAGCTTCATGAGGATAGAATTTAACCTTGGTAATTTGCATTCCCACATAGGGACTTATTCCATATTCACCGACAGGATCCCATTTTGCCGCTACAGCAAAATCTGCAACACCATTTGTACCAATAGCATCGTAATTTTCTCCATCATAGTGCAACCAGCCTTCTTCTCCGCCACCTCCCGTTCCAGGAGCTGCCCAGCTTAACATAACATTATGTTCATTTACTACAGCTTCCAGATTTTCTGGAGGAGCTATAAAGACATCATTATAGATGGTCACATCATCAATCATAATACCTGTTCCGATAGGAGTATCTGCATCAGACTTGAAATACCATCTAAATCTGATAGTCTGACCTGCATAATCACTGATGTAACCATCAACACCAGCATAGGATGAAACCACTGATGCCCAGGTAGGTGGAGCATCGGAATAAACATAATTGCTTAAATTGGGGTCATTATATGGATTGCTCATATAATACCAGGTTAACCCGTTATTAGGTGAGATTTCCCAGCCCCAATAATCGCAATTTGGAAATGCATCAGGATCATCAAAAGAACCCTGTAGCATAAAATCTACCCGGATATCTCCATCGTTAGGAAGCTGAATTGGAGGGCTCACCAGATAGTTCATCATATTGGGGTTATAAGATCCACTAGCATTCTGACATTTCATTACATGAGTTGGAGATGGTGCAGTAGCATCTTCTGCTAAAGACCAGATGTCACCACCTACTGGTACTAAACTTGCCCAGGTCATCTGACCATCATCAACACCATTATTGGTATATCCACCAAAGGAAATATCATCCACCATAACACCAAATAGTGTAGGATCATCAGTAGTGCAATAAGCTGGATCGGAAGCGAAGGCAAAACGAATCTTTACACTTTGTCCTACATAACTGGAAAGGTTAAAAGTTGCTGTGGTCCAGGCAGGATGAATACCACCCCAACCAGGAATGTTTGGACCTTCACCGTGCTCAAAACCAAAAGCATAGGATGAAGTGAAATCATAGGGTGGACTGGTAGGAGTTAAAACTGTCCAGGTTGCTCCGTTATTAGTGGATATACGAACATTGAAGGAATCCCATCCGTTGTATTCTCCTGTGCCACCTACGGCTTCAAGAGCAACAGCCATCTTAAAGGTCAAAACTGAATTTGCCGCTGTAATCGTATTGGCAGGAGTATCCAGAACTAAATACTGGTGGCTATAATAACCGCCAATATTTGTTCCTTGTGCAAGAGCTGGATCTCCCATCCACCAAACATTTCCCTGGGTTCCACCATAATTATAAATGTGCCAGTTATTGGGG
>MWCN01000088.1 GCA_002070045.1 Candidatus Cloacimonetes bacterium ADurb.Bin211 | reverse complement strand
GCTGAAACTTTAGGATCAAGTTTTAAATAATGTAAAGTTGTCGGAATTGCCAGGCCTATTAAACAGGCAGCAGTCAAAGTAAAAACTAAGGAACCCCCAATCACTAAAGCTGCTTTTATGTCCTGTTTCCAGATTAAAACAGAAGCAGCTACGGTTGCACCACTTGCCAGACCAAGCAATAAAGCAGTGCCAAATTCTTTAATTATTTCCCGACTGAACCATTTTATAGTAGGAGCCTGCACTCTTAAAGCCTGGATGGTGACAGTCATAGATTGCATACTTACGCTTTCTCCCAGACCCAGAACAAGAGTTAAAAAAAATGAAAGAATTAAACTGGAAGCTAAAACATTTTCAAAACGCGAAGACATTAAAGCACATAAAACTCCACTGGTAATAGTTGCTATTAACCAGGGGAAACGATAACGAAAAGCCTTGAAGGGTGATGCACCCTTAATCTGATAAATTCTGAATCCAATGGTCTCAAATACGGCATCGGAATTTTCTCGCTCCAGAATGTCTGAAATATTTTCCGTAAAAATACTCACATCTACTACTCCAATGATTTTCTTTTCCTCATTTACCACTGGTAAAGCCAGATACTTATGTGTCATAAAATCGTTCAATACATCCATAATGTTCACGCTTTCCGTTAAATAGTGAACTTTTGTATCCATTATCTCTGATATTTTAGCATCCCCCGAAGAAATTAATAACTGCCTGGTGGAAACTACTCCCGTTAACACACCTTCCGCATCAACTACATAGAAATACATTATCCTTGGCTCACCAGCACTTTGACGAATCTGTTCCAGAGCTTCTTCAACACTGAGGTCCTGATTCAAAGCAATAAAATCAGTGTGCATCAATTCTTGAATTGAGTGCTGAGCGAGTTTATCCTTTTTCTTCATCTCTGTCTCCAATCTATTGAATTGATGTAAATTAATAACAAAATACAACTATTATTCCTAAAGAATAAATGACAAGAGAAAATTTGCAGGAATAATGATGTCTATCTCTATTTTTAATCATCGGAATATGATGTCTTATAAATAATTTTCCAGTATGAAATAAATTAATACTAACGACTCTTTAACTCTAATGGCTTGGTAATAGTTAGATATTAGAAACAGTTGCATAATAAGGGGTGGGAAAATAGCTTATAAAATAGAATGAATGCAAGACATCTTTGTTAGCACTTTTTTTAGGTAGTTTAAGAGCTTTTATTTATGGTGGTGAGATGTCCTCATCTCGCCAAGCCGTTAGGTTTTTATATAAAACTGTATAAGGTCATATCATTAAATAGAAAAAATAAGTAAAATATTACCCTGATTAAAGAAAGCTTCTGCGGAGTTTGAAACGAGGAGGACCTCGTTCTACCATACTCGTTCCACCATACTTGTTCTACCATACTTGTTCTACCATAGTCGTTCTACCAATACGAGACGTCCTTGTTTCGTAAAACCTAAGGTTTTTTATGGTTCAATGTTTTAAATTATGCTGTTGTTGTATTAAAGTATATAGTTAAACTGAGGAGATTTTATTTTTTTCAGTAGACAAAAAAAGATTTCCTAATTTTCGGTATAAAAATTGTATAATTAATAGAGTATCTTTCTTGATTAGGGAGAAATCTTAATGTCCAAAGCTGTAAGTTATTTAATAATAATACATTGTTTGATTTTTATGCCAGTTTTGCTTCTGGCACATCAATCTCAAAATGAACAATGGGATATAGATTCCAATCGCTTTACTGAAACTCCTCCACCTGTTGCTCCAGTCCGTCCAGTAGCAGAATTTGAACCAGCTTCACAGGTACTAATTAGATATCCTCTGGGAATTCCTGTTTCACTGGTTGCACAATTAGCCGAAACTGCGGAGGTAATATGTTTAGTTTCCTCTTCTTCAATGCAGAATGCAGCAACTAATACATTTGTTAATGCTGGTGTTAATATGGATAGAGTAAGCTTTATGCTAGCAGACACAGATTCCTACTGGACAAGAGATTATGGACCCTGGTTTATTTTTGATGGGAATGGTGATTTAGGAGTAGTGGATTTTCCATATAATCGTCCCCGTCCCAATGATAATCTTATTCCACAAGTTTTTGCCACTCAACAGGGATTACCTTATTATGGGATGAATCTGGTTCAGACTGGTGGAAATTATATGACTGATGGCATAAATACTGCTGCACAAACCACTCTGGTCTATTCAGAAAATCCTTCCTTAACTCAGCAGGAAGTTTATAATAGAATGCATAATTATCTTGGAATTGAAAATTACTATGTGGTAGCAGATCCCAATAATACTTATATTGACCATATTGACTGCTGGGGAAAATTCTTGGCACCAGACAAAGTACTTATCCGAAGTGTTCCTACTTCTCATTCTCAATACAATGCATTAGAACAAGTTGCCAGTTATTTTGCTTCTACTCTTTGTGCCTGGGGTTATCCTTATAAAGTTTATAGAGTTTACACTCCCCAAAATCAACCTTACACCAATTCTTTAATTCTTAATAATAGAGTGTTTGTTCCCATTATGAATAGCAGTTATGATGCTGCTGCTTTGCAAGCATACCGTGATGCAATGCCTGGTTATGAAGTAATTGGTGTTCCTGCTACCAGCTCTGCACCCTGGGAATCTACTGATGCTTTACATTGTAGAACTCATGAGATTCCGGATAAGAATATGCTGGAAATCGTGCATAATCCTTATTTTGGCAGTTATGCTAACTATTCTAACTGGCAGATTGATGCTAATATCATTGCTCGCAGTGGACAGGCTCTTTATCCCGATTCAGTGTATGTGTGTTATAAAATTAATCAGGAGTCCTGGCAAAATGTTATTATGAGCCAGAGTTCAGGAAATCATTATGAAACAACTTTGCCTGCTTTTGCTCCAGGAGACACTATACGCTACTTTATTCATTCAGCTGATCAATCCGGACATAGTAGAAATCACCCCGTTTTTGCTGCACTGGAACCTCATTTGTTTGTGTGTGCTCCTGATTCGGAAGCACCGATAATATATCATAATCCTCCTACTTCTATTCAGAGTGGAGAACATACTTTCTCTGCCATTGTTACAGATAACTTTGGAGTGGATAATGTGGTTTTTCGCTATAAAATAGATGAGGGTGAAGCAACTGAATTAGCTATGACCTACTTTCCCGAAATTCAATCTGATTACTGGACTATTACCTTGAATTTAACTTTCAACCAGGAAGATGAGTTTTTCCATTATCAGATTGAAGCCAGAGACAATGCCAATCCCTATAACATTACCTGCTATCCCTGGTTAGGTGAGTGGTTAAACATTCCCATAAAGCATACAGGAATTCAGGATGAGTCTGTACCCTCAGTTCAAAAACCTGTATTAATCTCCTACCCGAATCCTTATTTTCTACAGAAAAATATTTTTCTAAATATAGTAAGTAAAAATATAAACAATGAACGAAGCTCGTTGAAATTATTCAACAGCAGAGGACAGCTCGTAAAGTGTCTCTATGTTTCTGAAATTTCTCCTGAATTTATGAAATATCAATGGGATGGTAAGGATAGCAATGGTAAAAAAGTAGATTCAGGGATTTATTTCTTGAAATGGGATGATGGAGATAATACCTTGATACACAAGATATTAGTTCTTAAGTAGAGAATCGTGGAAATATATCAACATATTAAGTTGAACCTAATCTATACTTTTCTCTTGACATTATTACTGATATATTTTTATGTAAACATAGCCTACAGACCCTACATAGAATGCCCTCCGAGCAGTGGGGATGCCGCCCGGCATTCCCCACTGTATTTTTTATG
>MWCN01000087.1 GCA_002070045.1 Candidatus Cloacimonetes bacterium ADurb.Bin211 | reverse complement strand
ATCTTCCATAACTTTACCTTCCTCTTTAGCCTTTAATTCTTTATGTGTGATAAGCTGAATTTTGTCCAGATTTTTATTAGAAAACTTTGTTTAAAAAATGATTATTACTCATAAATAGAGTTTAGCCTAGGAAGCTAATTTTTTGTAATTCCCCAGCACTTATATCTGCTATTTTCGCTTAGCAAATCTTATATTTATTTAACTCCCTTATATTATCATAAGTGCATATATGTATCAGATCTAAAGTCAGATGAAGTTATATAGTGTCTTATGTTAGGTTCTACTTTATTCAGAAAGAATGAATTATCTTGTCTTTAACAAGATTAGGTATATAAAATCTATACTGTTATTCTTTACTACTTTATCCTTGACAGATAAGCTGATTCTAAATTTAATGTTACTTTAATATAAAAAAAGGAGGTGAGTTGATTGCCGACAGTCGTAGCCAAAGATAATGAATCTTTTGATTACCTACTGAAAAGATTTAAGAAGAAATGCGAAAAAGCCGCAATTCTTTCTGAAATAAAGAAGCGTCAGGCATACGAGAAGCCAAGCGAGAGAAAAAAACGTGAAGCTAATGCTGCTCGTCGTAAAATGCTAAAGCTACAGCGCAGAATGCAGCGTTATATGAGGTAATATTTGAATCATCCTTTTTCCCAAAAATAACCCATTAGCAACAGGGAATTGTCCCTGTTTGCTTTTTTATTGAGGAGAGAAAAATGGGTTTTATTGATTGGCTAATTCTTGCCGTTCTTATATTTTTTACTATTCAAGGATTTGTGAAGGGTTTTATAGCTACTCTGGTACGTATTGGTGGTGCTATTGCTGCTTTTCTTTTAATAGGTCAGATTTTTCCGCTGGTTCGGAATAGTTTGATTATAAATTTGCATCTGGGACGGGTCCTTTCTTCCATATTAGCAGTAATTTTGCTCGTTATCATAATTCTGGGATTACTTCGTCTTATAGCCTGGATTTTAACCAGAGTGATTAAAGCTATACATCTTTCTTTCCCCAACAAGTTGTTAGGTATGATTTTCGGGTTTGCTAATGGGCTCTTAATAGTTATAATATTTATGGTGGTATTAGATTACTTTCCGAAAGTGACTGATGGGTTGAAAGATGGTTCAAAACATAGGGTCTATGCAGCGGTTGATACTTTTAAAGAAGATATCTTCACTCAATTGAAGTTTTCCGAAAGAGACCGTTTCCACCAGATTAGTGAAACATTAAAGGATAAGGAGAAACAAGCTTCCAGTAAATGAACGAGAAAGAGCTTTATGCAGACCTGGAATATTCCAGATTAAAAGAAGAGGTGTATGCACGATGTGAGAGTATTTTAGGTAAGGAACGGGCGCAGAATCTAAAACCTCTGGAAAACAGACAAGTAATAGAAGCATCTCTAAAACTTATTTCTGAGCTTCAGGAAGCTTTAAATCGTGGTTTATTCATAGATTTTAGCGATTTATCCAATCTGCAACCTCTTTTTACAGAAGCCCAATATTCTCTTTTTGGTTTTAAGGAATTTCAGCAAGTATATTTACAAGTTTGCCTGGCTGAAGTAGTGGCGGATAAAGCAGAAAGTGTGGAAGATTTTTCTGGGTTGAAGCAGCTCTGGCATAAGGTGAAACCTCTAAATGAGATAAAGACCCGTTTTGAAAAGATATTTGACCCAGACGGTGAAGTTCTGGATACTGCATCTGCTGAGTTGAATCGTATACGGAAAAGATTTGCTCTATTGCAGCGTAGCATTCAAAAGACAATGCAGAATATGCTAACTGATGCTCGTTATGATAATTTTCTGCAGGATAAGTTTATTACCCGACGGGAAGGAAGATATGTGCTTCCAGTTAAAGGTAATGCTGGTGCTTTTGTTCCGGGAATAGTGCAGGGACAATCCGGAAGTGGTTCCACTCTTTTTATTGAACCAGAAAGTGTAGTCCCTTTGAATAATGAACTTCAGCTTCTCCTTCAAGAAGAAAAAAGGGAAATCTTTAAAATCTTCAATGAATTTACCGCTCAGATTAAAGAACAAAAAGATATTCTGCTTTCTAATCAAGATGTTTTAGCAGAGCTGGATTTTCGTTTTGCTTGTGCCAAACTTTGTTGCGCTTTAGAAGCAAAAAAGCCTAAGATTGTGGATGAACCAGTATTAAAACTTTATTCTGCTCGTCATCCTTTACTTATTTTAAGTTTGAATGATATAAAAAAGGTAGTGCCTTTTGACTTGAATTTAGGTGAAAAAGCAAGAGTTATTCTACTTAGTGGTCCCAATACAGGGGGGAAAACTGTTTTATTAAAAGCTACTGGTTTATTGACTTTAATGGCACTTTCAGGTTTACCTATTCCAGCAGAAGAGCATAGTGTTATTGGTAGATTTAATCAGGTTTTTGCCGATATAGGTGATGAACAATCCATAGAAAATGCCCTTTCTACTTTCTCTTCTCATATAGGTAAGATAGGGAGAATGCTTAAATCCGCAGATGACAAGAGTCTGGTGCTTATTGATGAAATTGGAGCAGCAACTGACCCTCAACAGGGCTCTGCTTTAGCTCAAGCTATACTGGAACATTTAACTGAGCTGGGGACAAAGGCTGTAGTAACCACTCATTATACTGCTCTCAAGATTTTTGCTGAAACTCATCCGGATTGCCTAAATGCTTCAATGCAGTTTGATTTGAAAAGTCTAACTCCTACTTATCGTTTTACTACAGGTATTCCAGGTGATAGTTTTGCCATTGAAGTGGCTGCTTCTCTGGGATTGGAACCGGATTTGATTGAAAGAGCAAAAGAGCTGAGTGGCTCTCAAAACATAGAATTTACTGAGCTGCTAAAAAAGATGCAAGAAGAGAAAAAAGCCCTAGCACGAGCTACTTACGAGTATGAACTCAAAACTCGTAATCTGGAATCCAAACTGAAGGAGCTGGAAAACCGGGAAGCTTCTTTGAATGCAGATTTAAAAGAACGAAGAAAGAAATACTTACAGGAGCTTCAAGCAGAACTTATAGCTCAACAAAAGCTCTATCAAAGAGAACAGGAATCGCTAAAAAAGATGGAACGGGAAGAAAGAAAGTCGGTTTCGGAAAGAAAATTGCAAGATATTAATAATAGATTACAAGAGATAAATAAAGAATTAAGCGATTCAGAGATTGAGCAAAGGCAGAAAATTGGAGTTCCCAGAGTAGGTGATAGAGTCTGGTTAGCTACCCTGGAAACGGAGGTCACTATCCTGGAAATAAAGGACCAGCAAGCTATGGTTGATTTAAATGGTATCACTTTCAAGACTGAGCTGGATAACCTTTATGAGATAGAGAAACCGGTAAAGAAGGAAGAGTATGTGGTCATTACTCATACCAATCCTCATCCTAAAGCTCAGTTTGAATTGAAACTTTTAGGATTAACCTTTGAAGAAGCCAAACCTTTAATAGATGAATTTCTGGATGAGGCATTGCTGGCAGGATTGCATACTCTGCGCATTGTTCATGGAAAGGGTACGGGCGCTTTGAGAACTAAAGTGCGAGATTATTTGAAGAAGAAAAAACAGATTATATCTCTGGAAACTCCTTTACCCGGTGAAGGAGGAACAGGGGTTACGCTGGTGAAGCTTTAATTATGGATAAAAATCTGATAGAAGAGATTAGAAGAAGCAACGATATTGTAGATGTAGTCCAGGAGTATGTGCCACTTAAAAAAGTGGGCACAAACTGGCGTGGTATTTGTCCTTTTCATAATGACACTCATCCTTCACTGTATGTTAGTCAACCCAAACAGATTTTTAAGTGCTTTGCCTGTGGAAAAGCAGGGAATGTATTCACCTTTGTCCAGGAATACGAAAAAATGAGCTTCTATGAAGCGGTAAAGAAGCTAGCTCAAAGAGCTGGAATCGTTATTCCAGAAAAGGAAAAAATCTCTCCTGCTTTAACCAAGAGAACACAATTATTGCGGATTTATACTGAAACCAGGGATTTCTTTACTAATCAATTGATGAAACAAAAAGAAGTGCTATCCTATCTAAAGAATCGTGATATCAGTCCAGAAACAGCCAAAACTCTGGAACTGGGTTATGCACCTGAGGGCGAAAAAGTTTTACTAAATTATCTGCTGGATAAAGGTTATTCCGTAGATTTGCTCAGAGATTCAGGTCTTTTTGGAAATTATTCCGGAAATCTGGTTGATTTTTTCCGTAATAGATTGATGTTCCCAATTCATAACAGTATTGGCGAAGTGGTGGCATTTGGTGGAAGAATTCTTCAAGAAAATGAAAATATCGGAAAATATGTTAATACTCCAGGCACCGAATTATACACTAAAGGGAAAGAACTTTATGGCTTCTTCAAAACCAAATATGAAATTAGTAAGCAAGGCTATGCTCTAATCTGTGAGGGATACTTTGATTTTTTAAGGCTCTATGAAAACGGATTTCAGAATGCGGTGGCTTCTTTAGGAACTTCTTTAACTGAAGACCAGATATATCTTCTTGCCCGTTACACCAATAAGGTTTATATGCTTTATGATGGAGATGCTGCTGGTATTAAAAGTGCTCAAAGAGCGGCTTTATTATGTTTATCTAAGGGTCTGGATGCCAGCATCATAGAGTTGCCAGAAAAAGATGACCCGGATAGTTTCCTCTTAGAAAAAGGACCAGAAGCATTGCAGGAAAGGATAACAGCAGCAAAGGATGTAATACATTTTATTGCAGAAGCCAAATCTAAAACACCAGTTATGGAAAGAATAGAGCAGCTACTGGATGCAGTGCGTTCCATTAAAGACCCTATCAAACGAGAACTCATAGTGAAAGATATATCCGAAGCTTTCAATGTTTCCACTCGTTCGTTATTTTCAAAGCTGCACAAGACTTCTGCTCCAGAAAAAGAAGGATTGTATTCCACACCTGCTTTAGAGGAATATCCTGAAGAAAGACAATTACTAATCCTGGCACTGAAAGACCCTGATAATTTTAATTTACTTGCTCAAGACCTATCTCCAGATTATTTTAATAATAAAAGGTATAAAGAGTTGTTTAAGTATTTGGTAAATAATGCATCTGCTAATATGATTTCTGAACCGGCTCAACTTCTGGATTTAATTGAAAACCAGGAGATAAAAGGGTTATTAGGTGATTTTTTATTTGAAGATATGCAGGATTTGGACTTTATGTCGGTATTAGAACAGGTGAAATTAAGAAAGATACAAAAAGATTTGAGGGATATTGATAGGCGTATTATAGCAGAACCCGAAAATAAAAAATTGCTGAAGGAGAAAAGCAAGCTTGCTAATCTCTACCGGCAAATGACCAGTAAGGTTGTTCATAAAGACCTTACTTAGATTTTTTTAACCCGATAAGGAGAATCAATGATAACTTACAATGAATGCCTAAAAAAACTGGTGGAGTTAGGGAAGGATACGGGGTATATTACATTTAAACAGATTAATGATATTCTTCCTAACAGCCCCTTTTTCCTGGATAAGGTGGATGATATCATCTTTGACCTTGGTCAGGAAGGTATAGAAATAATTGATGAAACAGAAAAAAGGCTTACCAAAGGCGGTTTAGCCATAAAAAAACCTAATGTTCCTAAGAAGTTTAAAAATAAACGCTATTATGAAGACCCCGTTCGTATGTATCTAAAAGAGATGGGAAGGGTGCCTCTACTGGATAGAGAGGGTGAAGTGCGCGTGGCTCAAAAAATTGAGACCTACCAGAAAATGATTAATCAAAATGTATTTAAATCTGGTTCTACTTTACGGGAAATGTATAATTTCTTACATCGTTTTCGCGAACATAGAGTTCGTCTGGATCAGATTTTCCATATAGACCTGGGAACCTGGATAGATAAAAAACAAGACACGGTTATCATAGAACAATTCAAAGAAATATTGAAGAAAAACGAAGCTACCTTCAATAAAATTGGTGAGATTTTAGATAGTTGTGATTATGATGAAAGTGGAAATGCTACTCGTCAGGAGGAAATTGAAGCTTTACGCAATGATATTGTTAATACTTTTAATCAGCTTTCTTATAACGAGAAACTTATTAAGCGAATGGTCTATCGGATTCGCAGTTTAGTGGAGAGAATAGAAGAAAGTTATACCATTATTAACGAGTTAACCCGCATAGAACGCTATACTATAGATGAGATATGCACTTATGGTCGTCGAGCAAAAAAATCTCCTGAGGACTTTGAAGAAGTCAAAAAGGAAACCGGTATAGATCCGGAAATCTTTATAGAGACTCTGCGCAAAATTAAGAATGCTCGTCGTAAGATTCGTCGGGTGGAACTGGAAACCAAGATGACTGGTTCCG
>MWCN01000086.1 GCA_002070045.1 Candidatus Cloacimonetes bacterium ADurb.Bin211 | reverse complement strand
GATGACCGAAGCAATTCATACTCCTCATTTAGCTGACCGTTCTTTAGCTATTGAAAATGCACTTTATATTTTTAACGCCATAAAAAGCCTGGATGAAAATATCGCTCTGGTTCCCGATAGTTTCATCAATAGAAGAGCCAATCAGGTATTAAAAGAAGCCACTGAATTTCTGGAAAGAGTAGAAAAAGAAGGTCTATTCAGAGCACTAGAAAAGGGTGAATTTGCGGATATTAAACGCAGTGAAAACGGTGGAAAGGGCTTGAATGGCGTCTTTCGTAAAGACCTGGAATATTATAATCCTTTTCTGGAAAAGATGAAAAAGGAGCTGGGAGTATGAAACACAATATCATCCGTCCTTATGGCGATAAATCAAGCGATGGAAAAGTTCAGCTTTCCTTCACTTTACCTGTTCCTCCAGATGATTGGGGAAAAGAAGCAGCAAAACAGTTATTAAAGCAGATGGGATTTGAAGATATTATAATCTGTGGTATGCGAGACCTTAATGAAGGCTTCACCCATTTTATTGCCTATGCTGTAACACCTTATTCCGTTGATGGTTCTAAAATTAAGGTGAAAAAAGTGGAAACTCCAGTTATGGAAATGGAAGAGGTAGACGAATTTATAAAAGAAAATATTGGGCGTAAGATAACTGTCGTTGGCGCCTGCATAGAAAGTGATGCTCATACCGTTGGCATTGATGCTATTATGAATATGAAAGGCTATAATCATCGTTATGGACTGGAACGCTATCAATGGTTTAATGCTATTAATCTTGGAGCCCAAGTCCCATGTGAAGAATTATTGCGTCGGGCTCGGGAAGAAAATGCTGATGCAGTACTGGTTTCTCAGGTCGTAACGCAAAATAATATCCATATTCATAATCTCACTCGTCTCATTGAATTAGCTGAAGCAGAAAAGTTGCGAGATAAGATGCTCTTTATCTGTGGCGGACCAAAAATATCCTATGAACTGGCAATAGAACTCGGCTATGATGCTGGTTTTGGACCTGGAACTTATGCTAATGAAGTTGCCAGCTACATTGCTGTTACCTTAGCTAAAAAATTAGCCCAAAAATCCTAGGTATATCTTCTGCTGATAATTATAACCATCAATCTTTTATTAGGTATTAACTCCCCTAAAATCAGTTTTTAGGATAAACCTATGACTTTACTTTTAACTATTCTTGCTTTCGGTTTAATGATTTTCGTCCATGAACTGGGTCATTTTCTTATGGCTAAAGCTTTTGGGGTTGGAATTGAGCAGTTCTCTATCGGTTTTGGCAAACCTATTACTCAGTTTACCAGCCATAATGTGCTCTGGCGTATTGGATGGATTCCTCTTGGTGGATATGTTAAAATGAAGGGAGAAAATCCTGATGAACAGGAAACTACAGAGAAGGACGCATTTTCTCGCAAACCCTGGTGGCAAAAAGCTATTATTGGATTCAGCGGTCCTTGCGCTAATATCATTTTAACTCTTATACTTTTTATCTTTTCTTTTATGATGCCTATTTATATTGAGGACCAACTTCCAGTAGTCTATAAAGCAGAAGGAAAATGGGCACAAGTTTTTGCTCCAGGAGACAGTATCCTCAGCGTAAACGGAAAAAATATCCGGGGTTATAGTGAATTTCTTCAGGAATTGCTTTCAAATCCCCAAAACACTGTTTTACTTAGTCGTAGAGGCACTAAACAAACAGTAATAATCTCTTCTTCTGAGGTAGATTCCCTGGCAAAAAGTCTCTATCCTTATGCTGATACTCGCATTGGTGAAGTGGTGCCCAAAACTCCCGCTTATCATTCCAAACTAGAACCTGGGGATCGTATTGTAGCTATTGATTCACTACCTGTATCCAACTGGTATGAAATGAGAGAAATTATCGTTAATTCCAATAAAGATGAAGTACTGTTGACAATTGAACGAAATGGACAGAGATTTAATAAAGTCCTCCCCTTAGAAAGCAGTATCAATACGGGTGGGAATAAAGCTATTGGCATAATACAATACCAACCTGTTAAATATGAGCGACGCTATAAACCTTTGGAAGCAATTCAATTGGGAGCCGTTAATACAGTTAATTTCATTATTCTGAACTATCAGGCTCTGGGAAAATTAGTGCAAAAACCGCAAGAATTGACTAAATCAGTTGGTGGACCAGTTATGATTGTCAGTATGAGCCAATCTTTTGGAAAAAAAGGATTCAGCAGTCTCCTCTTTTTCTTTGGCAGTATCAGTCTTATGCTGGCTATTATGAATCTACTTCCTATTCCCGTTCTGGATGGAGGTTTGATTCTTTTCGCTATCATTGAAGGTATTATCCGAAAACCTGTTCCCCAAAAAATTCAATCTATACTGCAAACTATAGGTTTTTTTATTCTCATCTTTCTGATGGTTTTAGCTTTTTATTCTGATATTGCAAGTGAAGTTTTACGCTTTATGAATAGGTAGGGTAAATTGTTTAAATTCCAGTTAGAAAAAGTTTCCAGTAAGGCAAGGGCAGGGACGATATACACTAGTCACGGTCAGATTAAAACGCCAGTTTTTATGCCTGTAGGAACACTTGGAACAGTGAAAGCAATGAGTCCTGAGGAACTGAAAAACTGCCACACTCAAATTATCCTCGGTAATACTTACCACCTTTATATGCGACCAGGCTATGAACTTATACAGCAAGCTGGTGGTTTACATAAATTTATTGCCTGGAAACACCCTATTCTGACCGATAGTGGCGGCTTCCAAGTGATGAGTTTGGCTGATCTGAGAAAAATCACTAATGAAGGAGTGAAATTCCAATCGCATATAGATGGAAGCACACATTTCTTTACTCCAGAAACTGTTATCGCTATTCAGGAAGCACTTGGTGCAGATATTATTATGAGTTTTGATGAATGTCCGCCATTTCCTGCTACCCGTGAATATGTAGAAAAGTCCCTGAAACGTACTTTAAAATGGGCAGAAAGAGGAAAAACTGTTTTTCATAATGATAAGAAACAAGCTCTATTTGGCATTGTTCAAGGGGGTATCTATGAGGATTTACGAGAAAAAGCAGCTAAGGCTTTGATGGAGATAGATTTCCCTGGTTATGCTATTGGTGGATTAGCTGTCGGTGAAGAAAAAGACGATATGTTCCGCATAACCAATTTTCTTAATGATATACTTCCTACTGATAAACCCCGATACCTGATGGGAGTTGGCACTCCTTCTGATTTATTATTGAATATAGCTAACGGTGTGGATATGTTTGACTGCGTGATGCCTACCCGAAATGCCCGAAAAGGAAGTATTTTTACTCGTCACGGTAAGATGATTATCAAGGCTGCTCGTTATAAGGATGATTTTAAACCTATTGATAGCCAATGCGGATGTTACACCTGTAAACATTTCACTCGCGCCTACATTCGCCATTTAATTACAATGAATGAAATCCTGGGTATGCGTTTAACTACCATCCATAGTCTCTATTTCTACAATGAATTAATGGAAATGGCTCGCCAGGCAATTATGGAAGACCGCTATGAGGAATTCTTAGCAGAGATGCTACCAGTACTGGATAAAGTCATTTAAACTATTTTTATCCTACTATTTTCTCTATCATTTACCAGATAACTTTCAATATACTATCTTCTGCAATATCTGGTTTAATTATATTAATATTTATCCCTCTTTACCCAGAACTTAATCTTTATAATTTATGCTATAAAAATAAATATATCATTCTCCATTATATAGAATTACTCTCTATCTTTTCCCTGTTTCAATTGTTTATCAAGCGTTAAACAAGTCTTATTTAATTACTGCTTGATTAAGAAATGATTAACACTTTACTTTGTATGATAGCTTAAACAGGATTGCTAAATTTATGCTTGAATCAAGTATTTTTATTTATAAATAAGTGCGAGCGATTATATGTTTTGAATTAAAATGAAATAGACCTTAATTTGGCATTTATAGCTCGCAAAGATAAACCATCTTTATGATAACGAGGAATAAAATGTAGATGAAAATGAAAGATGCTTTGATGAGCTGCAGAACCACAATTCATCAATAAATTGTAAGCCTCCGGATGTAATTCCTCATCTAAAAGATTACGCATAATCTTGCTTATATCCAGCAAAGCAATCATTTCTTCGGGTTGAAGTGAGAAAAAATCAGTAGTATGCCGTTTTGAAATAATGAGACTATGACCCTTTGTTATGGGATGTATATCCTGGATAACAAAGAAATATTGGTTTTCAGCTAAATATTTCTCTGCGCTAATATAGCAAAAAATACATTTCATTTATCCATCATTTCCTTTTAGGATACTTATATTTTAATGAATGCTAAATGTCAATATAATCTATGCAGATAAAAATAAATCTAGATATTCAAGATTAAAGAATCAATAGTTTGCAGAAAGTGTAGTTTTCCATTTACAGAAAAGCGTTCATATTCCTCTGTCAGTATTGAGACAGTGAGGATAGAAAAAAAATTATTGACAGATTAGTTGATTATATAGATAAGGAAATAAATAGGGATTTAACATTCCTTGAGCCTGTTCCTTTGTATCGGGACTCCTCAAATTGAATGTAAGATGTCCCGAATGCAAAGGAGTACAAAAATGCCTGACAAGACTTTAATCTGCAAGGACTGCCAGAAAGAATTTGTGTTTACAGAAGGTGAGCAAGAATTCTATAAAGAAAAAGGTTTAGAAAACGAACCACAGCGTTGTCCTGAATGCCGTAAAGCAAAAAAAAACAGATACAATCGTAATCGCTATCAGCACAATGCTCGTTAGAATTTAATCTGTTTATTAAAAACCGTTGTCATTTCAGACAACGGTTTTTGTTTTATTTAACTCAATATCCCCATCCAGCTATTGTAAACTTGAAGATTCATTAATTTATGGAACGGTCACTTGTGTGATTTTATTGGGCTCAATAACGATATCATCTGCCAGTAATATTCTATTTTTAGACCTTATTTCCAGATGATGAGTTCCCACTCTTAAGGGAATTGTATTAGCATCATATTCTGGATCAATACCCACACTCCGTCCATCCACATAAGCTTCTCTATTGGTCATACTCCCGTCTAAACGCAGATAACCATAATCTACCTGAGATTTGGTATTATTCGCACTGCAGGCAAATAATACTAATAATAAAGACATAAATATTGACAGTATGAGTAAACTCTTTTTCATCTTTACTACTCCATTTTTTTTAAAATATAAAAAATTAATTTAAAATGTCAAGTGAAAAGGGAGTTTTTTATTATGTTTTCAACCATCAACAGAGAAATTCTGCTTGACAAAATAGAAAGTAATAGAATTAAAGTTATATTAATAAAACAAAGAGTGAGAGAAATGAGTATACGAAAAGAGCAGTTAACCTATATAAATAAAGAAAAACATATAAAAAAAGCATTTGCCACAAAGCAGATGCTTTTTTTATTTATGGAGGGTAAATGACCTGGAATGAAATTATTCTT
>MWCN01000085.1 GCA_002070045.1 Candidatus Cloacimonetes bacterium ADurb.Bin211 | reverse complement strand
ATATAGCTGTTTCCTGAAGAATCAGTGGCAATACCAAAACCCACATCCCATTTATTTCCACCAGCTTGCTTAACCCAGAGACAATTACCGCCACTATCAAGCTTGATTACAAAAATGTCAGCATCTCCACTACTGGTAAGAGTTGTACTTCCAAAAGAAGCAGTCCCCTGAAAATAACCAGTGACATAGCTGTTCCCTGAAGAATCAGTTACAATACTATGGCTTTGATCGGCGTTAGATCCTCCAACTTGCTTTGCCCATTGCCATACTTCTCTCTGAGCGAAGACAAATGTGGTGCAGAGTATCAATAATATGAACAAAGATGTCTTTTTCATAATTACTACCTCATATGTTATTAGATTTTTGAATAGTTAGTTGGTGGCAAAAATCGTAAATATACCCAGAGGTTAAGAGATCATATCTCTCTTTAAACCTAATACCTGATTGAGATATTTGGTAAGTGGATAAATAGTTGCAGCTCAAAGTTGCGGAAATATTTGTAATATTTTGATGATGAATATCATTCTTTAAATTTAATGTAAATCTCTTTTTTATTAGCATACGCCTATCAATCCTAAGGTTCATACATTTTCCTACCTACAATTTTAAATAACTCAGAAAATACAGAACTAAGCTTCAACTTTGTTCCCATTTATCTTCATAGAAAACTCTTGATTCAAATAGCTTTTTATAAAAAATAACAAATTATGTTAAGGTCACTTAAATATAATTATATTTTTATTGTAAAGTATTTTCTTTTTTGTAATCTCTGAACTTTATAATAGATCATCACTTATCGTCAATCTTTTAGTATGAGAAAAGTAATTTAATTGGCAGAAGGAGAGTATTATTGTAAAAAATATAATAAAACTTTATATCTTATTAAAAGCATCGTAAAGACTTGTACTTTTACCGGTAAGCGAGGGCTCCCTTTGCATCTTTATCCTATGATTATAATCCTCTCTCTCAGACAAGCTATGCTCCCTAGACTAGAAAGCCTCTACGAGGCTTGTGCAGATGGGGACATCTGCACACCCATCCATCTGCACACCCTTTCATCTGCACACCGGGACAACGAATAATTTTTATTTATTCAATATTTACTTAAAAACCAAACCAGGGACCGACACTAATAGTTAAGCTATGAAATGGTGTATCTGGTGAATTATCAATACTGTAAACATCACCTGTAGCAGCCTGCACTTTCCAGCCACTATGCGTAGGAATTCCGCACATATAACCGACCTCTGTTTGAATACCAAGCCAGGGAAGCAATCTAATCAGCATTTCAGCTCGGGGTTGAACCATAAAATAATTACGGGAGACTTTTACATTGAAACTTCCACCTGATGATATTTCAGGCCAGTTAAAATCTGTATTTGCCAGAGCAGAATATTCCACTTCATGACCTCCAGAACCGAGCATAATTCCCAGAGAACCGATAAATTTTTTGTTAATAGCATAACGCTTATCCAGCGTAACTCCACCAAAGGAAAGGTTATATTTAATTTTGGAATGTGTGGCAGCATCGCTATCGGAAAAACTGTAGCCAGCGCCAACCCCTCCGAGGAAGAATCCTTTGCCAATATTGACTTTACCCCCACCTCCACTCATAAACACACCATCTTCGTTTATCGCTTTATGAGCAAAGCCCTTATCTCCGGTTGATTCTCCTATATTAGTAATTAATTCATTAACATCATCCACTGGAAAGACTGCCCAGTAGGGCATCCAACTGCCTCCTCCCCATCCCACTGGATAGGCAACTTTCTTATTAGATTCTGATTTACCAGGTTTTTTCCCCTTCGTTCTTCCCTGTAATTTAGTAGTGATATCAAATATCTTTCCCTCTCTCCAGATAGTTAGCCATACAGTATCTCCAGGGCGTAAAAGTTTTTTAATGCTCCTAAACTCTTTTACATTAAATATAGGATATCCATTAAGTTTCATCAAAATATCATTATTTTTAATACCTGCTTGCCAGGCAGGTGAACCTTTTTCTACTTTAGTGACCAGAATCCCGTATAGTTCATTATAACCAAGAGATTGAGCAGTAGGAAAATCCATATCTTCTACTTCAAATCCAAAATATACTTCTTCCTCAGAATCTGAATCCCAGACATCAATCATTTGTTGATTAGCCGTTAACAAAGGAGTTGTTTCAGCAAACAAAGCACACATTATAAATGTTATTAAAAAGCAGAATACAATTTTAGGTTTCACTTTCTTCTCCTCTTTTTCCTAATTTTTATCCTAAAATCTTTATAAAAATACCCTATGCTAAAGTCAAGCACAAATCGGATAAAATAATTCTTGTCAGATATCAGGAACTAAACTTTATAAGTCTAGATTAAATTTTGGATATTGCCTACCATTTAATATATAATTTTTAAATACAAGGAAAGAATAATGAAAAAATTAATCGTATTTTTGTTGTCTCTTTTGATGGCTGTTAGTTTATTTGCCACACCTTACATTCTGGCTGTCCCCACTCAACATATAATTAATCAATATAAAGCTATTTCAACCTATGAATCAATGCGACAGCTTGCTCAAAATAATTATCAGATACTACACTATGATAATGAATATGCTATAATAATAGAAAATGAAGATAAAATAACTTTCCCGGGGATAATCAAGCTTGCAGATAGCTCTGTTTTACCGAACTTATATATTGTCTCAAACATTCCCTTAGAAGAATTCTCCCTACCCTCTGAAGCGGGAAAAATACTGCTAAAATTGCAATCTGGCTACTTAATTGAAAGTCCCTTGAATGATATCACTCTGAGAAAGACAATAAAGAATCCTTTTATCCATTTAGGACCAGAGCCAATAATTTTTAGTAAACCTTTATTATTACCTGAAAAAAGAGATGCTTTTAGAACCGATATTTCTCAAATTATATCGCTAGTAAGTGCAGATTCCATCCGCTATAATATCCAATGTTTACAGGATTTTCAGACCCGTTTTGCCTTAGCAGATAATAGATTACAGGTAGCTGAATGGATAAAGAACAGATTCATCAGCTTCGGAATAAATGATGTGCAATTACAATCTTTTGTCTGGAACAATACAGACCAATACAATGTGGTAGCAACAATTCCAGGCACCCTATATCCTGAACAATATATAATCGTAGGAGGACATCACGATTCTATAACCTACAATCAAAGCATAGATCCACTTGTATTTGCTCCTGGTGCAGATGATAATGGTAGTGGCTCAGGAGGCACACTTGAAATTGCCAGAGTTATTATGCAAAGTGGTTATCAACCTAAATGCTCCATACGTTTTGTAACTTTTGCCGCAGAAGAATTCGGTCTCTGGGGTTCAAAATATTATGCTTTAACTGC
>MWCN01000084.1 GCA_002070045.1 Candidatus Cloacimonetes bacterium ADurb.Bin211 | reverse complement strand
CCATATTATCTATAACAGTATATTTAGCTTCAAAATACTTAACTGAACTATTAGTAGGTATAGATATCGTAAAAGTTCCGTTACCTGTATCAGTAATAGTCATACCGGTATTGGGGGTTATAGTAAGCTGCTCGCCAACATATCCATAGGGATTACCAGTTATCGTATTCCAATATACACCTGATCCTGGTGTATCCGTAACTGTGAAATTTAAGTTTTGAGCAGTTCCATTAGCAGTAATACTACTTACTGTTGTACTGACAACAGGAGCTGATTTATCAACCATAATGTTAATATTTTTAATTTCCGTGTGTGCTGCAGGGATACCATCCTGAGTTATGATTGTTATAGGAATTTGGAGGATTTGATTATTATTCCAAGCATTGGCTACAGAAGCAGGAATAACCCCTGTCCAGGTAAGCGTCCAGATATGTGATTCATTGCTTCCGGAGCCGGAAGAAACAGCAGTTGGAACTACAGCAGTATTGGTAGAACCTGTTCCACCCAGGAGAGGTTGCAAATTAGCAGTCCAATCAGTATGCATAGCACGATACGCGCCACCAGTAACTGTAGCAGTTAAAGTAAAACTGCCATAAGGGGTTCCGCCATCACGTACCCAAGCTTGAGTAGCAGCTGGATTCCAGGTTCCGCTAACATAAGTTGCTGTTCCTGTCACAGTTTTATTGATAAAGTTGATTTCCGTAATCTTCGGTTTAGCATCCAACACATGGAAAGTAAGATAATATTCCGCACTATCTAAATGCCAAACATCTGCATTATAAGGATATTCAGGATTATTGTAACGACCAGGATTACCAGCTTTATCCCAAGGTAACCGAACTATCAATATTGTATTTTCATTAGTAACTGTTCCCTGAAGTCCATTGATAGTTACCGTCAAATTAAATGTTTTATAACCGATAGTAGCATTTCCATTGCTTGGAACAATACTATTAATAGTAGCGGTAATAGGAGTTGTTCCATTCATTAGAATAGTATTATCTGCTTTTCGAACAAGCACATTCCATCCTGTATCACCAATAGTAGCAGGAAGATATTCACTTGTATAAAGAGTAAACTGCATTGTAGAATCAACTTCTGTAACTACTGGAGTAGCACCATCCAGAATAATCTTTCTCTGGACATTAATAGATGTACCCGTACCGTTAACCAAAGTAGGATTCTGATTATCAATAGTCACTGCAGTTTTCGGTATAATATTGGGTGGAGCAATGTAACCAGGATCTCCATAAGGTTCGGGCTGAATAATAAGTTTCAAACTATCTGTTTTTACTTCTGTAGCACCAGCAACTAAACAATTTAATGAATCTAATCCATCCCAAGTATATGTTGGAGAGCTCCATCCATCATTATCTGGAGGAATAGTCCCTAACCATTCCCGGACAGTTAGATTATTATCCATTACCCTTAACCACCAACTTATATTACGATTTGAAGGCGGGATAAAGAAGGAGAAATTGGTTGTATCCTTTATATTATCATTAGCCGGGTTTGTTCCTGCATCATAAGTGTATAAAGGATTTCCAGGTGAGAAAACAGGTTCAGAAACTGTCAGATTATAAGCAGCCAGGTCTGTTGTAGGCCATTGAGGTTTTTCCGGAATTACTAGATTGAAGTAATCTTCACCAATAGCATCAAAACTTAAGCTCGTAGGAACACCATCAATAATATGCTCAATAGCGTAAGAGATAACTCTTATATAATTTAGAGCTATATTTTCTCCCCCGATTGCCCAAGTGGTTCCAACCGTTGAACCCGCAGCACTACCTATATTAGTAACAGGTATACTCAACACATATTTATTATCCGCAGAAAAGTCACTACGATTCAACCAATAAGTTGGAGGAACTGTACCTCCTAACAGGTTCGTTTGAATTTTTACTGCACTTGTTTCCTTCAAGAAATCACGATTGTTTACGACTAACTCTATTTTAAGAATATCCTCACTTACATAGTAATTTCCTGTATAGGGTAGATCAGTAGGTGAATAGGCAGATGTAAGATAAAAGTTCTCAATACCGCCTGTTAGGACAGGGAGACCATTATCACCAGGAATGTGCTGAGAAACAACTGTAATTTCATTTATTAATGGAATATTCATATAGATGTGTTTGATATTCACAGCAATATTTTGGGATTTATTAACATTTCCAGCATTATCCTGTAAATAAGCATACAGTTTGTAATCTATACCTACTGTGGGATTCCCAGGGAAAGTAACAATATCAGATATATTCCAACTAATATTTATCATATTTGAATTTGTAGACTGAGGACCGAAAGTAACGTCTATTCCATCTGTTTCTTGATCGAATAAAGCTAAATCAGCCCATGTAGAACCTGTCCAAAACCATTTAGTTGTTGGTTCGGTACCCAATTTTTCCAGCACAACCCAATACTTTTCAGCTTCATGACGCAGAGGATTTGTGTCTACAGTATAGTTGCGTTGAGCTTGAAACTTGAATTCCACATAGGGTGTGGTGGAAACTCCGCCTTGATGAGTGTAAATAACTGTTTCGCCACTATCCCACTGGGAATTGTTATTGGCATCATTAATCATACGAATTATATTCACATCACCGGTATCTATTAATGCTAAATTTTGAGCATAAATAGGTGCAAGATTATCAACTACAACATGAATACGGTTAAGAATGCTATTACCAGTGTGATCGGCACCACTTTGATGGATTTGAGCATGATTAGCTTCAATTGAAGCATCTGCATTATAAGGAAATTCATCACCGCTAATGTGACTGATAGTTGCAACATTACCAACTGCATCGCTAACTTCCCAAAGTGTGATACCAACTGTTACCATTCCATTAGGAACAATAATATTTCCATTATTGTCCTTTCCATCCCAGATAACTTTTAGAATTCCCGAACCAGCAGGACTTTCTGTAACCGTTGCGGGTGAGTCAGTAGCACTAAAGGTCCTGAAAAATTCAGTTCTGTCTTCAGTAACGAAGCGAAGTTTAAAAGAAGAAGCACCACCGGAAAAAGCCCACTGGGGTAATTTTAAGTAGATAGCAAAGGTGTTTGGATTTGTATTATAGTTATCTACTAAAGCAATATTGGGTGAAAATCTAAGGGGTAAACTTGTATCATACCAAAGGTCCCACGCTCCAACCAATGAGGGAGGATTTAAATCAGCTCTGATTGACTCACCTAATTGGTTTTTAGATACATCTTTATAAAAAGAGGCATCTGAATAAAGTCCATTAGTGGATTTCATTGTTACAATTCTAATTGTTAAATCAAGAGTATAAGATAAGCAACCGGCTTGAGGTAAATATGAAGCTGTAAGAGCTCCATTTACTACATCATAACCTATTACAGGGGCACCTGCAAAAGTATGTCCCCAATCAATCCATACAGAATCAATATAGGTCTTGAAGGTTGCTATCAGATTAATCGTATCTCCAATTTTTAATAACCGTCCTGCATTATCATCATTTACTCTCAATCGAGAAGCTGTAATATCTGTTGCATCCATAGGAGGCACGACATTAACAGTATATCCTGTTGGATATTGAACTGTAAGAGGGCCATCTGCATTAGTTGCAGTTACAGATAACTTTCGGTTTGTAGCATTAATTGTACCGAGTTGAAGTGTATAAATAGCTCTCCATTCTCCAAAACCAGGTTCATTGGTAACTTTTGTCATTACTTGATTAGCTGGACCACCAAATTGAGAAAAGTCACAAGTAGCTGATGTAAAGCTAGCTGCTTGAAGATTATGTAAATCAGTAACAGTAACTCTAACTACTGTACCAACAACAAGGGATCCTCCAGGCCCAGTATTCTGAGTAATTACTGCAATATTACTTGCATCAAAACTGGGGGGATCGCCAAACAAAGATGTAGTGGTAAGAACGAATAACACTATAAGAAATAGTGTTGTGCGAAATTTGCGTTTCATTTGCACCTCGCTTTTTTTAATAAGTTAATTTCTTTGGTTTGT
>MWCN01000083.1 GCA_002070045.1 Candidatus Cloacimonetes bacterium ADurb.Bin211 | reverse complement strand
CGGATTGTAGTAACTTACGGTAATCCCTTCTCCTACATAAGTTGGATTGAAAGCACTCAGTTCCAGATTTTCCAGGCTTGTATCCAGATAAACATTATAGGACTCTGGTAAAGCACCTTGAGAGTTGGCAGTCCAATCCAATTCAAAACCTGTAAACGGTAGATTTTGTTGTCCATTGGCAGGATAAACCAAATTGGGGGGTGCTGGAGCCGCAGTTACAGAGAATATCTGGAAGTTATCTATCTGTAGAGGAGTTCCAATTGGAGTATTGCCATTGGATTGAAAATACCAACGGAAACGGACTGTGCTTCCAGCAAAGTTCGTTATATCACCTGTCACTCCAGAATAACTTAAAATCATTGAAGCCCAGGTTTCCGGAGCACTGGAAAAGACATAATTTGAACCTTCAGGATCATCATACGGATTGCTCATATAATGCCAGGCACCATTATGATAGACCTCCCAACCAAAATAATCAACATCGGGAAAAACACCAGAATCTTCATAGGAACCTTTCAGCTGAAAATCTGCAATAATTTGAGTTGCTCCAGCAGGAAGAACTATATCCGGGCTCTCCAGATAATCCAACATATAGGGAACATAAGTTCCGGCAGCATTCATAGAAGACATAATATGGGTAGGGGAAGGAGCATTGGCATCTGTTGCTAAATGCCAAAAATCACCTGCTGTAGGAACTAGACTGCTATAGGTCATATTATCTGCTTCACCAGTATTCGTGTAACTAGCAAGAACAATATCATCTACCATCACTCCAAATAGGGCTGCATCATCATCTGTGCAATAAGCAGGATCGGAAGCAAAAGCAAAACGAATTTTTACGCTTGCTGAGCCACCTACCAGATAGCTGGATAGATCTACAGTTACAGTAGTCCAGTCACGAACTCCACCCCAACCGGGAACTCCCATTCCTTCTCCATGCTCAGAACCGAAGGCATACGAATTATTGAAATCATAAATAGGCTCTGTAATAGCAATTGTATCGGGAATAACAGTGTAACTTATCCCGGAATTGGTAGATATACGGATATTAAAAGAATCCCAACCGTCATATCCACCGGATACTCCAGGTTCTTCTAAACCGTGTTTCATCTTGAAAGTTAGGGTGCTATTACTAGTGGAAATTGGAATTATAGGAGTATCTAAAACCAGGTATTGATGGTTATGATAACCACCATTTCCATCTTCGTCTCCCATCCACCAGACATTTCCTTGTGTTCCTCCACTGTCATAAATATGCCACATATTTGGTGAAACGGCACCATCATAATGAGTCCAGCCAACAGCTCCAGATTCAAAATCTTCTGTATAAAACACATCTCTGCTGGCATTTTTGGGTGCAATAATATTGACTTCATCAGCCACTGCGACAGCATTTTTTACTCCGGCTGTTAAAAAACTTACCGTAAGCACTATCGCTAATAGGAATACGAATTTCTTCATAATTATCTCCAGAAATTTGTATCTAATGTTTATTGATTATATTACAAAAGCTAAGAGCCGGTTAACCTCCTCCGGTTTTTAAGGATGAGATTTCCGGCTCTCAAAGTTGATTTTGAAGGTAATAACCAATTGCGGTTTTAAGCAAAATACAATCACTTCGGTAACATAGTGATAATGTGCGATGATTATTTCTAATAAACCGGCGAGAGTGTATTTTGGCAGAAAACCATTTGTAGACAGGGACATAGGAATTGATGAAAAAAGCAAGGAAATTATATACAAAGAATTTGTCCTTTCTTTTGGATAGAAGGCATTGCTTGTAATGGCAACCGGACAAATTACAATGTTCATAATCTCCTCGCTAATGAATATTTTATTTGTGCGCGGTTTGTGTTAGGCAGGGAATAAATAAATACCAACCCTTTGTAGCTTATAAAAAACAAAATTAACACAACTGCTCACAAATCTATAAATACAATATAATCAATCTTAATTAAGTTGTCAAGTTTTTTCTGCTATTTTATTATAATTAGCGAAAAACAACGCAGAATGAATATGCCTGCTCCCTTATTTTTTTTAAAATCCGAATTTCGGGGCTTGGCGATATTACTATATTTTAGAACGGTTTTAAACCGGCGTTGGACAACTTGTAGTTATAATCAGCACAGAATAATTTTGCCACCATTCAAATGCGTTCTACTTGTAAAAGACCAACAAATTCATTAGAAAGAATAGCCAAATTCACCGATAAAGCAAAACAATTTTTCAATCATTTCATATTGGAAGAACGGGTGATAAATCCTTCCTTATTATAATATAGTTTTCACATTTAAAAGGCATAAATATTTTCCTGTCTGATGTTGATTCCTACAAAAACAGTAGTCCGGAGAAGTTTATGGGATATAGCTATTGGACTTCAAGGGAAAAATGTTAGTAGAGAAAAGTAAGTGGCAAAGAAAGAATTTGCCTTAACCTTTTTCCCTCTTGCCTGTTCATAATTTATCGTGTCCAAAATTAAATTTATTCTATGTTGCTGTAACTTGGACTTTAATTGACGAGACCGTTACCTTTTTTATGCTGCGTATTATTCCCTGCCGAGTTGAATCTTTTATGCGGCATTAACACTTCTTTAACGACTCCTTAACAAAGTTAAAGCATCGTTAAAGAGTCGTTAAAGAGTCGTTAAAGAAATGACAAAGTAACAAGCAGTTAGACATAATCCATAAGGAAATTTTATAAAACAAAATGATGAAAGGAGCATAGCTTCTGTCTTGTAATATCATTCAGGCAAAAGCTGCTACTATCACAGGTCTACGAACTACGAGACCATTGGGTAAAGGAACTATTGCAGCTCAATTTTTTTCTAATATCTTTAGCAACAAGACATTACTTTCGTCGTCCTATAGTACTCCTCATAATTGTTTTATGGTCACGGGAAAAGATAATTATTATTTATGGCTTGTCTATAAAAATGTTGTATAAGTTGTGTGACCCTCACAGGTGAAACATAATGCTACCGCTGGAAGGTTCAGTTTAATAAGCAATTATTAAAATCATTATAAACTTCCAGATCACCCCACCCCTTTTTGCATAGAAGCATCCAGCCATCCACAATAAATCAACTGAATAATCAAGATTTCTTTATAAATATCTGCTTATTAGATCAATGTCTTCAGTGTCTTCAGTGTGAAAAACCGGAGGATGGAACTCCTCCGGTTACAAAATAGGGGGGATAAATCTTTACATCAATTCAGAAATAATTTTATTCATTACCTGTCGCGAGCCGCCGGCTTCGTCATCAACTTTCATATAGGATAAGGGAAATCCAAAGATATAGACCTTTCCGTTGGAGGATGTTGTCCTTCTAAAAGCGACAGTTTTCTGATTATGATAT
>MWCN01000082.1 GCA_002070045.1 Candidatus Cloacimonetes bacterium ADurb.Bin211 | reverse complement strand
GAGAGATATTACCTCAATTGATTAATGGATGGATTAATTCGTAAGAAATATAAAAGAGGGTTGAATAACCCTCTTCTTTAATGTATTATTCTTGTTCCCGTTTTTCCTGCAAAAGCGGGAACAATTTTTTCTATGGAAGTGATGAGCACCTCTTTCCCACCTCGCTCAAGAAAATCAATAGCTGCTTTTATCTTTGGACCCATACTTCCTGCAGGAAATTGATTTTCACTATAATATCGCTTAGCTTCCTCTATAGTTAAAAAATCCAGATTGTTCTGCTCTGCTTTACCAAAATTAATGGCAACTTTCTCCACTCCAGTCAAAATCACAAATAAATCTGCTTCAATATTCCAAGCCAGAAGAGAACTGGCAAAATCTTTATCAATTACTGCATCAACCCCTTCATAGGTGCCATCTTTTTCTATATAGACTGGAATCCCTCCACCACCTACAGCAATTACTATCTTTCCTTCCTGCACCATCTCTTTAATAGTTTCAGCTGGGATTATTCTCTGTGGTAATGGAGAAGGGACCACCCGGCGATATCCTTTACCCGAATCCTCTCTTAGTTTCCATCCTAATTTCTGTTCCAGTTCTTTTGCTTCTTCTTCAGTATAATATGTGCTTCCCACAAACTTAGTAGGATTAAGCATACTGGGGTCATTTTTATCTACAATAACTTGAGAAATGATAGTAATAACATCTCTCTCAATGCCGGATAATAGGAGTCTATTCTGCAAACTCTGTTCTATCATATAACCCATAGTGCCTTCTGTGGCTGCATTAAGTACACCTAAGGGAAGTGGTGGGATTCCTTCTTTTTCGCCCAGTTCCTGTTGACGAAGTAAATTTCCTACTTGAGGTCCATTCCCATGTGTTATAGCAAGTCTGTAACCCTGACGAATGAGTTCTACCACACCTCCCAAAGAAGCACGAGTATTAGCAAACTGTTCAGTAATAGTTCCTTTTTCTCCTGCTTTGATAATGGCATTACCACCTAAGGCAAGTACGGCAATTTTATCCATAATATCCTCATTTAGAATTAAAGGGAGCAGATTCTTTATTCTGCTCCCGTTTAATTTTTATATCTTAGCTTTTTTTAAACATTAATAATCCTGGAGAACATCTTCCAGATTGGGTCTACCTATCTCTTGCAATTCATAGCTAACTTGACAGGCAGGATGTTTAATATTAATAATACGTCTTAGGTCTATAGGTGTGGCGATTACAACACTATCACATTCTGCATCATTAATGGTTTTTTCCAGGTCTTTAATTTGACGGTCACTATAACCCATTGCTGGCAGAAGAATGCCTATTCCGGGATACTTTTCATAAGTTTCGGCTATTTCACCAACAGCCCATTCTCTCGGATCAACTAAATCTTCACAGCCATATTTATCTGCAGCAACAACTCCAGCCCCATAAGTCATTTCACCATGAGTGAGGGTTGGACCATCTTCAACCACAAGAACTCTCTTGCCAGTAATCAATTCAGGATGGTCTACAAATAAAGGAGAAGCAGCATCTATAATCTTTGCTTTGGGATTGATTGAACGAACATTGGCTCTCACTTCATTAATATCATCCAAATCGGCACTGTCAATCTTGTTAATTATCACCACATCTGCTCTATATAGATTGGTTTCTCCAGGATGGTAGGAGATCTCATCACCAGGACGATGAGGATCTACTACTACTATATTAAGCTGTTTATCAGAATAATAGAAAGGAAAATCATTATTTCCACCGTCCCAGAGGATTACATCTGCTTCTTTTTCTGCTTCTTGCAGAATAGCTTCATAATCCACTCCAGCATAAATGATGCTGTTCATTTTGATATGAGGTTCATATTCTTCTCTTTCTTCTATAGTGCAATGATGGAAATCCAGATCTTCCATCTTAGCAAAACGCTGCACTTTCTGTTTCACCAGATCACCATAAGGCATAGGATGACGAATAGATACAACATTTCTCCCTTTAGCTTTCAGGGCTTTGACAATGGCACGAGTGGTCTGAGATTTTCCGCAACCAGTACGAACAGCACACACCGTTATTAAGGGTTTGCTGGTCTTAATCATTGTATTTTTCGTGCCCATCAGCATAAAATCTGCTCCACATGCATTTACCAGAGAAGCCTTATGCATCACAACTTCATGAGCCTGGTCACTATAGGCAAACACTACTAAATCAACATTAAGATTCTTAATGAGTTCGGGTAATTCCGCTTCAGAATAAATCTTTATCCCATCGGGATACAATCTCCCTGCAAGTTCTGCCGGATATTTCTTATCGTCAATTCCAGGAATCTGAGTAGCAGTAAAAGCTACAACTTCATATTCCTCATTATCCCGGAAAAAGACATTAAAATTGTGAAAATCTCTTCCGGCTGCTCCCATTATCACTACTCTGCGTTTCATTTCTTTTTCTCCTTTTGATATTTTTATTTCTTTTATATAAAGCAACCTTTAAATATAGCTTTTTGCGTCAAGATAAATCTCTAATTTAAAGTTTAGTGTGTGAAAATGAATGAACGGTTTCTTAAATGAGATCTTAAAAGAGATCAGTTAAATTAACAATTCGGTGCTATAAAATACCACAGTCATAATTTAAGAAATCAAATAATGGAGTATTCAACGATATCTTCTAATCATTTTAAATAAATCATTATACTCCATTTTTAAAATAATAAAATTAAAAATAAAAAATAACTTGACAAATAATATTAAAAGTTAAATTAAAATTTTAGAATAAATAAGGTGAATGGAAGAAATCACCTTTGTATAAATGAGATAATAGAAAGAAATTGAATTTTGATTTACTTAAGCTCAAACTTGACTTTACACATTAAAAATGATTGAAGCATATTTTCTTAACTCTTCTAGCCTTAACAACCAAAAAAGTGAAAGAGGTGTTAAAATGTTTACACAAGAAACTAAGTATTCCTTAAATTATTTTTTAAGGGGATTTCGGCTCGTTATAATAATTACATTGTGCTCATTTATGTCTTTAACTTTTTTATATGGGATAGAATCAGAAGGGAAGACTAATCCTGCACATTCTGGTGATTTTCCCAAATCTATTTATTATTATATCCTATATCCAGATAGTGGACCATCTATAGATGATGTGTTATGGGAAATCAGTAACAGATTTAACAACAATGAAGAGAACCATTTTACCATAATATTGAGCAATGGAACCTATAATCAAAATATTTATTGGGGATTATGTAATGTTACTTCTTTATTCTCCGAATTATATATTGAATTAAAAGGTTCAAATAAAAATAGTGTACAAATATCAGGTGACAATTATATTTTTACCGACGATGCTAATTTACATTTTAAGTTAAGCAATCTTTCCATTAGTGGTGGCTCTAGAGGGATAGAAGCTTACAGCGATTACAATAATAACTATATAACTTTTTTGGAGATGTATAATTGCAATATTCACAACAATATCAGCACTTCATTTGGGATAGATGTAAATATGTATGGAGCAGGGATATATAGCAATGGTCCTGCTGTGATTACTAATTGTGATATTTATAATAATAAAGGCAAAAACTGGATAGACCCACCTTATAGAAATTATTCCCGCGGTGGTGGTATTGCTATAGTAAATAATACTAATTATAGTTCTGAAATAACGGATTGTAATATTTATGGAAATGAAGCTAATGCGGGAGGAGGTATATATGTAAGTGGAACAGCCCCCATAACCATTGCTCGCAATAGAATCCACGATAATACCCGAAAATTCTACATTTATGAAGGTATTGCAATAAAAGCAGGATTTGGAGAAGGTGTATACTGTCACGATTGTAATAGTCTTACTTTCAAGGACAATATAGTATATAATCAGATAGCTGGTTCATCTGACACAAATCCCAAAGTTCCCATACCAACTGAAGCAGCGGTAGTGATGGAATCCTGTGGTTTTTCTCAATTAATTGCTAGTATAAAGATAGAGAACAACAGTATTATGGATAATAATGAATGTCATGGTCTCTGGGTTATGATGCCCGAAGGTGGAACTGTTATAAGGAATAATCTATCCTGCAGAAATTTAAGTGGGATATATTTATCCTCGTATACTACAGGCTATCTAACTTTAAAATATAACGATGCCTACGATAATGGAGAATTAAATCAGGGTGAAATACTAAATTACTTCATTCAATATCCGGATGCAATTGTTGCTTTCAATAATTATGAATTAGATCCTCAAGTAGATGCATCTTATATGCCAATCTGGGATTCATCTACCCTAAGCTGGCTTATTGATGCTGGAGATCCAGCTCTTACTGATTCGGATGGGACCCGCAGTGATATTGGAGCAGTGAAAGTAGTTGGTCATTATTATGAGGAATATGGTATGCCAGTAAATGGAGGTATCAAGTGGATGAGTTTCCCTGTACTTAATACTGTAACCGAAGGTTATACGACTAATTCCAATTTCTTCGCTCCTATTTTAAACGTAAATACACTTGATTGGGTAGACTGGAAAAAAGAAGCTAAGCCGCAATTAAGAATGGAATTCTATAATGGTATTCTTCAGAATGGAAATGATACAGTCAGCAGTCCGGTAGGATATAAGGTAAAAGTCAAAAATGAGGTAAGTGATCAGATAAAGATTATTACCACCGGCTATAAGGAAGGAGACCTCAAGCAGATTCATCTTTATAAGTATCTATCAGGGACTACCATAGAAAATGAGAACTGGATAGGTTACTTTCAGAAGAAGAGTGCACATCCTCTGGATGCTTTTGCTCCGGTGTTGGATAAGATTTTGATGATAAAGGCACAATATTGGAGTATGGCAAGAGACCCTATAACCGGTGTTTGGGCAGTAACTCAGGGAGATTTGACTATTAATTATGGAGATATGGTCATTGTGACGGTGAGTGAGGATTGTAGTTTTATCTGGAATAATAAACAACCAGTAGATCCCAAGTACAGGGAGTTACCGGAGCATTTTGAGTATAT
>MWCN01000081.1 GCA_002070045.1 Candidatus Cloacimonetes bacterium ADurb.Bin211 | reverse complement strand
ATGCTCCATACGTTTTGTAACTTTTGCCGCAGAAGAATTCGGTCTCTGGGGTTCAAAATATTATGCTTTAACTGCTCATAACAATAGTGAAAATATCCGCTTAATGATTAATCATGATATGGTAGCCAATAATAATGACCCTTATTTTTTCCGGGTAGTTTTAAATCCTTACGATGGTTCGGAAGATTATTATAATTATGCTTTGCAATTAATTGATCAGTACACTAATTTACAAGTTCATTATAATTTGAATGAAAATGCCAGTAATAGTGATAGTTACTCCTTCTGGGCAAATGGATATAATATCCTTTACTTTTCAGAATATGAATTTTCTCCTTATTATCACTCTGAGAATGATATAGTACAAAATATAAATCCAGATTACTGTGCTGAGGTAATTAAGGCATCTACTGCCTGTGCGGTAAGGTTTTCTGAAATACCATTAGCACCTATAAATTTAGTAGTTCATGATGCAGGAGATGGTTCTTCTTTAATTGTTACCTGGGAAAGTACTTCTGAACAAGTATTAGACCATTATAACCTGTATTATTCAACCGTTTCAGGACAATGGAATGATCCTATATCTACCAATCAGACCACTTATAGATTGGAAAACTTAATAGAAGGGCAACTCTATTATATAGGGGTTTCCAGTGTAGATTTTAATGGTTTAGAAAGCTTTATAATAGTTGCCACAGGAACTCCTAATTTAATACCGCTAACTCCTAAAAACTTTAAAGTTAACCCTGCATATCGTGCTGTTTATTTATCCTGGGACGAAAATCTGGAATTAGACCTGGCAGGATACAAGCTTTATCGTTCTCAAAATGAAGGAGAATTAGGGAATCAGATTGGTGGTTTACTTACTCAAAATAGCTATCTGGATACAGATTTTGTGAGCTCTGAAAATTATTATTTCTATAGTCTCTGTGCTATAGATATGGAAGGTAATCAGAGTGAATTCACTGAAGTAATACAAACCCGCCCGGTTACTTTAAATAAGGGAATTCTCATTGTGGATGAAACTGAGAATTTGAGTGGTACTAATCCTTTTCAACCTACTGATACCCAGACGGATGAATTTTATGGTAATATTATGCAAAACTTTGATACTCATCAACTGGATTTAAATGACCTCTCGGAAACTCTCAATTTAGCTGATATAGGCATTTATTCTTCTATTTTATGGTATGGTAATGACCTTGCCAGTATGGACTATCCTTATTTTATGAAGGAAGATTTAAAGAAATATATAGAGTTTGGTGGTAATCTTTTCTTCAGTATCTATCATCCAACTTTAGCTTTTGATTTGAACTCTTCCTACCCGAACTATTTTAATTCAGATACTTTTATTTATCAAAATATTGGCATCAGTTCAACGGATTATTCTAACTCTGCTCGGTTTAAATATGCTACACCTTGCTATGAAGACTTCCCACCCTTAGAAGTAGATTCCCAGAAAACTCTTAGTTCCTTTAATGGACATATTTATCAGGTTGAAAGCATAGAACCTTCCCCGTATGCTGAAACCATCTACTTATACGAATCTGACTATGATTCAGATACTCCTCAAGGTGCTTTAAATGGAAGCACTGTGGGCATCTATAATCCTACACAAAATGGTAAAGTAATGGTCTTAAGTTTCCCTCTTTATAATATGAACGAAACTGATGCTCAGAGATTGGTGGAATATGCCTTTCATCACTATTTCAATGAACCTGGTATAAGCACTGGTTTAACTGAAGAAAATAAAATCCATATCTTTGCCAATTATCCCAATCCTTTTGGAGAAAAGACTTCTTTCCGCATAGAATGGTTAAATGCAGACCAACCTGTTAAAGTGGAAATCTATAATCTAAGAGGTCAATTGATTAAGACCATCTACAAAGGTTACAGTCCAAAATCCTTTATCTATGAATGGGATGGAAAAGACAAAAATGAGAAAACTGTAAGTAGTGGTATCTATAGTATAAAAGCAAGCCAGGGAAATAAAAATAGTATCAGAAAGATAATAATGATTAAATAAAGGATATCAGATAATCCTCTTTATATTGTAGAATACTATATCTCTTATTCTTATGAGATATTAAGTGAAAAATCATAGTTATAAAGCATATAATACGAGAATAGGATTTAAAGCATATTTCTGAAATAAAGAAACAGTTGGCATAATGTATTGAACTGCTGTTAGTTAAACTACCAGAGAAGAAATGAATGCTTGACAATTATCCTTAGAGAAAATAAAAAGTTTTATCTTTGAAAGGAGTTGGATATGCATTCCTGGAAGATAATAGCACGGGGTAGAGTTCAAGGAGTTGGATTTAGACACTATGCTCAGACCTGTGCCAGACGCTGTGGAATAACTGGATATGTTAGAAACCTATATGATGGTAGTGTTTTAATAGAAGCCACAGGAGACCAGGAAAGCTTGAACCGTTTTTGCGAACTACTTCGTAATGCTAACCGATTCATAGATGTTCGTGAACTCGAAATTATAGAACAGGATAAAACGGTAATGTATAATGATTTTCAAATACTATAAGAGATTAGATAGAGATAAGAAAGAAAAGTTTTTAGATATAAAACCGCCGGGAAAAATGACTCTTTTCCTGATCTTTCTTTTATTGCCCATTATTTTATCAGCCGAATACATAACTCATAAAGTCCAACCCAAGGATACTCTTTATAGCTTAAGTAAAAAATATGAGGTCCCTATTGAACAGATAAGGAAATTAAATAATATTAAGGGAAATATCATTCACGAAGGTCAAATACTTAAAATAAAAGAGGAGGAACTATCATTAGCTCCTGAGGTGCCAGCCATTATTCCAGCTAAACCTGAAGTTAGTACTGTTCAGGATGAAGAGCTTTCAAATACTCCAGTTATCCAAAAGGTGGAATTACTTGATCAAGAATCTTATCCCGAAGATTATTATTACAAAGTGCGAAAAGGGGATAATCTTTATCGTATTGCTCTTAATAAAAAGATTAAACTTGCAGATTTATTAAAATGGAATGACTTTGAAAACGAATCACAAACAATAAAAGAAGGAGATAAACTTTTTGTTAAGGACCCCTCCGAATATCATAAAAAGACAACTATAGTAGCACCTAAAAAAGTAGAAACAGGAACGAGTGAAGAGCCGGATTCTTTAATTATTGAGAAAATATATGTAGTCCAGAAAAAAGATACTTTATTTAAAATAGCTAGAGAAAATGGAATGACGGTTGAAGAATTAAAGTCTTTGAATAATCTTAAATCGGATAAACTTTCAGTTGGTCAAAAGCTCTGGTTAGTAGGGAAACCCAGACTACTTGATGATGAGGAAGAACTCAAACTATCTCCAAGTTCTACAGCATTAATAGATGGACAGATTAGTGCAAATTGCATAATGCCTGCAGAAGGATATGTCTCTTCTGAGTTTGGATTAAGACATGGAAGACCCCATAAAGGAATTGATATAGCCAATAAAACTGGAACACCCATTTATGCTGCAATGGAAGGTGTAGTCCTCTTTTCTGGGAGACAGAATGGTTATGGGAATGTAGTTATTTTAGAACATCCTGATTTTATTATGACTGTTTATGCACATAATGAGATAAATTTAGTTCGTGAAGGAGAT
>MWCN01000080.1 GCA_002070045.1 Candidatus Cloacimonetes bacterium ADurb.Bin211 | reverse complement strand
AAAGTGTTGGAACACAGCATACAACATATAGTAGAAGAAGAAGTTAGTATGATCCTTGGAGCAGATCCGTATCAAAGTTCAGCAAAGAGGACTAATTATCGTAATGGTTATAGAGAGCGTAAAGAGCCACTCGTAACAGGGATAGGTCCAGTGAACATAAGCATACCAAAGTTAAGGAAAGGAAGTTTCTATCCCTCAATTTTGGAACAATATCAGCGTGTAGACAGGGCTTTGATCAGCATTATCAGCGAGGCCTATATTGCGGGTGTATCAACCCGCAAGATGAACCAGTTATTTGAAGATTTGGGGCTTTCCAGTATTGATCGTAGTTTTGTGAGCCGTTGCGCAACCCAGATTGATAATGAAGTCAAGATTTGGAAGGACAGCCCGCTTGACAATCGTTATGCCTATATCTGGGTTGATGCGATCTACACCAAGATCAGAACAGAGGGTAAGGTTAATTCTACTGCAGTACTGATAGCGATAGGTCTAAAAGAGGACGGTCACAGTGATGTCCTGGGTCTTCACTTGGGGAACCGGGAAAGCTATTATAACTGGAAGGACTTTCTGCAAAGCTTAAAAGCTCGTGGTTTAAAGAGATCAGAGCTTTGGATCAGTGATGAGTATGACGGACTGGTCAAGGCGATAGAAGAATGCTTTCCTGGGCAGTTAAGGCAACGCTGCATAATCCACTGGATGCGCAATGCCCAGAGCAAAGTATCAAAGACAAACCAACTGTGGTTGCTGCCACTATTAAAAGACATAGTAGTCTACAGGACAAAAGAGTCTTTTGAATTATAGGGAAAAGTGCTTAATAGGACAGCCCAATCCACCGCAAAGTGAGCAGATTTCACCTTTTGCTTGACTTCCGCAAGCTTGAGACTGGCATCATTAGTGACGAGAACTAGTTTAAAGGTTAGGTCATGCATATTTGATATTGACAGAAAGAAAGGATACTGGTATTTTATCCAAAACTATTTTGGAGTTGAATTATGGAATTTTTTGGTTTCATGGCAATACTCGTAGCTGTGGGTGCTTTGTTGATATGGGGAGTCCACTCACTTTTCAATGAAGCAAGGAAAAACCAAGCTGCAAAAGTAAAGAAATTGCAGGATGCAGGATTTGGCCCTTTGAGTATTCCAAGCTTAGTTATGTATCCCGCTTTGAACTCAATAGCAGAAATTTTGAAATTTCTTGCTGTCATTGATGTTATTGGTGGAGTAATTGGAGGTGTATTAACCTTTGATATTAGCGAAGCCGCAGTACCAATTGGCATTGTTATTATAGTCAGTTCACTCATATCTGCAATATTCTGCTGGGCGGTAGCTGAGCTTATCAAAGTGTTTACTGACATCTCGAGTGGGGTTAATTATTTAGTTAGAAACAGCAGTACTAGTCCTAGTAGTTTCTGATCAACAGCTCCATCTCAGTCTGGAAAGCTCCAGACACATAATACTGAGTCTTGACTTCATCAATGATAGAGCTATCATATAGCTGATTGATGTAAGGATCGTTGTTGTAAGATAACAGGAACTTGCCCTTGATCGGTTTCAGGGCATCCGCCAGCTCTTCATACTGGTTGAAGGCGTCCTCGTCCTCACGTTAGTAGATGTGTTCCTTAGTATAATAAGGAGGATCCATTTAGAAGAACGTGTGTGGTTGTTAGAACTGGGCTACGATCTTCTCCCAGGACTGTTTCTCGATGATCGCTTGCAGCTGTTACTAGTGAGACCATAGTATCAAGGTTTCTGCAAATTCTTAAGTCATCCTATTCTCGCAAGAGATAGAAAAACAGTGGGAAACAGCAGCCGGTGTCCCACGTACCAAAAGGCTATTAAGTAGACTTATCAGCAGAGGAAATATTGAAATGTTTTAGCGTTATCTTGAAGCCGTTACAATGATGTATGGCGTTAACAAGCCCACAATTCGTGAAGATGATAAAGAATACAGCTAAGCATAATGTTTAGAATAAAACAAATAGCTTATTGGATATCTAACTTACTGTCTACATACTTATCAATGCTAATAATGAGTTTTTCAATTAGTGTGTAAATTGAGTTTTCTTGGTTGTCAGGAATGAAAAATAGAAGTATACATGGCCTTTCTCTCTAATTCAATGCCATTTACCATCCCTGAGAGCAATACTTCAATCATCAAAGAACCAGATAATGAAAAACCCTTATTATTGCAAACAGATTCAATATTATTGATTTTAATACTTATAGTATTATCGGAATCATCATATATTGATCCAAATTTGGTCTCGGTCCATTCAGTAAAAAGGTCATTTACGATGCGATTAATATTAAAGGAACTTCCTCTGAGAGACCACTGATAAACGAACATCAGCTGAGTTGATTGAGGTTATCAGGAATGCTCAGGGATAGATATCTCAGCTGTTACTGAGATTATCGTCATCAAAATAGGATGATAGTATCCCCATGAATCACTACTGATCTTTGCGATATACTCTGGATTTTGTACTTATGCTATAAATCAATTCCTCTATTCATTGTGTTAAATTGTTCCGCAATCAACGACTATATCTGTTTTGTTTCTTGCTGGTACATAATAAAGATGCCCTGGTATATTAGCTGGTATTTTATAGACTATTTTTGTTTTCTTGGTTAACATAGGATTGATAGATTCTAAAATCAATCCATATCCGTCTTCAAAGACAGTTTCAGTTTTATCCATAACAAGTTTCTTGCCATCATTACTTATCAGTTGTAATTCTCCTTCAAACATCATACGGCTTTTATTGCTAGTGTTTTTTAAAGATAGGTCGATTACAACAAACTTAGCTCCTTCTTCGGGGCCTAGTTTACTGTATTCATTAAAATAAATCGCATTTTTAATAGTGCAAGAGTTTACCGTGACATCAAAATACCCAATATTAGCTGTTTGTTTAATTGCAATTTGATTTCCCTTTATATCAGGTTTGTCTTCATTCGATGTAGATTCAGTTATCTTGCTATTAGTTGCGGGGGAGGTGCTATCCTCATCGGAATTCCATGCGTTGAACGCATATATAACAGACATAATTAACCATATGAATCCGAAAATTCTTGCTTTCTTTGAATAACCTTGCTTAAGCAACGCCCAAACGAAAATAAAGGGAAGTACAATAATCCCTATTAGTAAACCAGTGCTTACTTTCTTTGTTGTAGGATTGGAATTTTCGCTTTCCATGTTAGCTCCTTGTATCATTTATTTTCAACGATTCCGACTTTCTTTAACATTATCACTTGACCTAAATTCTTCCATAGAAGATAAAATGTTTTTTCTTAATTTCATCCCATAATAAAAATAATAAAGAGCATCAAATCTGTCAAGTATAAATTTGTTTTGGCATTCCCATATTTTTTTACCTGAGCCTTAGTTTCATATGATGCCGGTCGATTCGTTCTGCTAGGCTTAGTTTCCGTTTATACTGAATAATAAAGTTAATGCATACTGTAATAACTTCAGCTATTCTGTAGGATATGAATTCTTTAGGTATAGATAAATCTTCTTTTTTGGAGTTTATTATTTTAGGGAATTTAGCAGCGAATTTTGTAATAGACCTAAATATAAGTTTTAATTACAATTGGAAGTATTAAAGTAACAACTTAAAGATATTTAGATAAGTTCCCTATTGAAACTATATTATACTAACTTTATCAATCACTTTATAAACTGACACCCAAAGCTGCAAGAAGTGACACAAGGGGAAAGTGGAGATAATGCTTTGATGGGTGGCGAGA
>MWCN01000079.1 GCA_002070045.1 Candidatus Cloacimonetes bacterium ADurb.Bin211 | reverse complement strand
GATAGTTGCAGTATAATCGGTTTTAGGACCATTCTTGTTACCGGACTTTAATCCCATACCTTTTCCACTGAAGATACTTTGATCAACTGGGATGGTCTCTGGATACCAGAATTCATAATTCGTCATAGTTGTAATATGCGGTAAGGAATAATCCCCTATTATATCATCAATATCAGTTACAGTGATAGGAACAAATGTAGATCCAATTGGATTATCATTACGGAGTACTGGTACATCATGCTGTTCTTCAGTGCCCTTATAGGCAGTAACAGTCAAAGTCCAGTGATCAAGAAGAGTGCCGACAAAAGTGATTGTTGTTGTAACAAAAGGATCAGGAACCTCGTAACTAGCGGGATCCCAACTATAACTGGGATTATCAATGGCAAAGGTGGTTCCAGGTACCGGATCAAGATAAAATGACGGAGTTAACACAGCAGGTGAAGAAACTACACCATCAACCATTATAGGTTGATTATCAGGATTTGAGCAAATAGTTAAGATTTGGGATGACTTATCTCCACCTGAAGGTCCAGGGTTATCAATAGGTGGATCATCTGGATCTGGTTCATCCTCACCTCCAAGTTTATAGATACCCTCATCGGGACCTTTCCACTCACCCCAAGTCTCCTTAGTTCCATGATAATAAAGAGTTAAGGGTAATTCACCATAATCTTCTATCTCACCATTTCCGGTAGGTATAAAGAAAAGATGAGTTCCCGGATAGTCGCATTCCATATCCCATCTAGCAAAATAATCTATCCAATTGAAAGTTATGATAGCTACATCAGCATCGAATAAGTCTTCCGTAACATTAATAGGATTAACTACCCAGTGCTTTCTTATACCACCTGCGAAAGCATCAACTGTGGTAGGCAAAGCAGCAATCGTGTAGGGTCCGATAAGATCGTTTTCATTATCATCATTATCTACTATTGTAAGTGTAGGAATATTACCCACTACTGTTCCCGAAGGATCTGTCACTGTAGTTGCTCCAACTGCAGCTGCATCCGCTGGACCGTTAATGGTCAAAGTATAAGCAGTCTTCATCTGAAATGTGATTTCAGCCGCATAATCTGCTTTTGCATCATTCTTCTTACCAAAACCCGCACTCTTTATACCTTTTCCACCAGGTGATGGAGTGAAGTCAGCCTCGGTTACGGTAATCGTTGCAGGATCCCAGAATTGACCACCAACTACTCCACCCGAAAGAGAATAAACACCTATTATCTCATCAAGAGAATTTTTAACAATAGGTACAAAGGTTATACCAATTTCTGCACCGTCACGTAAGACCGTTACATCAGGCTGCTCTATACCATCCTTATAGGCTTTAACGGTCAAAGTATACTGGTCAGTGGGTGCTGGTGTACCTACAAAATTTACTGTACCATAAGTAAAATCAGCAGGAACGGTAAAACTTGCAGGATTCCAGATATATGCAGGGTTACTAATTGTGTAAACACCACCAACTACAGGATGATGTATTTCATAAGGCGTTACAACATCTGGAATAACTGCACCATTAACTGCTACTGGTTGCCCAGTAGGATCAGAAGTTATGGTTAAGATATTCCAGGGTGGAGCAACAACAGAAGGAATAGGATTTATCTGTTGATTAAACCCAATAGGAGATGTGTTATTATCAGGTATTGTTAGTTCCCAGAAACCGGTATGACCACTAGGAATGTGAGTAATATCAAAATGTATTACTTCTCCACCCATCCAGTCTGTTGTAAAACGAGAAAATTGAAGAAAGGCACAGGTATTATAAGGTTGTGTGGTTCCATTACCAAATCTCCAAATTCTTATTTGAGAGGGTGGATCAGTTAATGTAGATACAACTTCGCTGGGTCTTGTGGTAACATAAGCGGAAAGAATATAATTTGGATCCGTTTGTGTTGGGGGACAGGTTACACCCAACAATAGACCACCATTTAATTCCCCAAAATCATTTACCAGTTTTTGGGTATATGATCTTGTCCTTGCCATACCAAAAAGACAACCTACGGCTAAACTCAGAATAAGTGTTATAATTACAAATTTTTTCATTATTTCCTCCTATTATTTGGAACCACGGACGGGAGATGAATTTATGGACCTTGGACCAGAGGGCCAGACAAAATTAGCATAACTATATAAAAACAAGGGCGTTCCTATAGAAATTTCTGGATCAGGTTCAAAATAATTACCACCATAATTAGTACAAGCGCTCCAACCTTGAATTATAGGATCATAAATATTAACTGCTCCAATCTCATCATTAGGTCCCATATCCATAGCTAATAAACTTACACTCGTTAACGAACTCTTATTAAGAGGTACCATAATGGTATTATCACCTATTACAATAGTATATTGTGCATTAGTAGTAGGCATAGATCCAATACTGTAGAAATCAAATGCCTGGTAGGAATAAAAAAATAATACTGAACCTGGTCCTACTTCTAAATCGGGTTCAAAATAATTACCACCATAATTAGTACAAGCACTCCAACCTTGAATTATAGGATCATAGATATTAACCGACATAATAATATCCTGCGTGGCATTATAGTAAGCGGTTACTTCACTAACTACGGTGTGACCATCATTCATTGGCATAGCGACAAAATTATCACCTACTACACAGGGGTATTTAACATATCCGACGACTTCGGAAGGTTCCGATTCTACCGCTGCTAAAATGCTAAAAGCAAAAATAAACAGCAGCGGAATAATTAACTTTTTCATAACATTCCTCCTGAAAATATAAACTTAAATTAGTTTAGAAAGTATCATATAGCTTTTAATTTGATACTTTCTCAAAGATTAAAAACCTATCCGGTAACTTTATTACCGGGCTTATTTGCGACAACCTTTCTTTTTATTCATCGCACATTACACACTATAATTTTAACAATTCTTATCTAATTCACAACATAAATACAATGATAATAATGTCAAGCATAATATCACATTTTTTTAATAAATTTTTGTAGATTTTGAGACATTATTTTATAACACACTTAATAACAATAGATTAGCTCAGTATATTTTTTCCTATTTTTATATATAAAAAGTGAGAAAAATTATAAAATGCTATTCACCCAGAAAAAAACAGCTAATTCTATTGATTTTAAATATTTTTTTAAGGCAAGCCAATATCATCAATTCAAAAAGATTTATATATTGTTCCGTTAGAAATTGGGAAATTAACGATTCTAATTTTTTTGATTTTTTTATGGTATGCAAAGGTCTTGGTATGCAAAGGTCCTCCTTTGCATCAAGCGGCACTAGTTTTCATCGAAAGCCTCTACGAGGCTTGTACAGATGAGGACATCTGCACACCGTAAGGGTATGCAAAGGTCCTCCTTTGCATCAAGCGGCACTAGTTTTCATCGAAAGCCTCTACGAGGCTTGTACAGATGAGGACATCTGCACACCGTAAGGGTATGCAAAGGTCCTCCTTTGCATCAAGCGGCACTAGTTTTCATCGAAAGCCTCTACGAGGCTTGTACAGATGAGGACATCTGCACACCGTAAGGGTATGCAAAGGTCCTACTTTGCTTTATGCCACAAAGGTAAAACTTATCACTAAGATTAGGATAAGGAAATAGTCTAAAAGATTATTTATAATGCCATTTTTAGGGTTATCACGCTTTTAGTTTTCTTATTTTTAGATTATTAGCGGGTTTCACTTGGTGCTGATGAGGACCTCAGCATTCCACATAATACTAGCACATCAATTAACGAAGTGAATTCATCCATTAATTTAATTATAAGTATTTTTCCTAAATATTCAAGATAACCGTTGCACATCTGTATTTAAAAAATAACAATTAAAGAAGATAAATCAAAGATTCACCAATATATTTATAGTCAACTTGTAAATCCCAGTCTCCGTTCCAGAATCTGTCTTTATTTCATACTCTCAGGATTTAAAATAAAAACCCTCTTATCAGTGTTATGATTTTTATTATCTATAAAAAATACACATATCCATTTAGTACCCTTCCTTAATATATAAAGAAACCCATCCTTGCTATCCCTTAACTCCCTCTTAATAAATTCCTCAAGCAAGAGACAGGAAAGAGCCAGGAGAGATTTAATAACTATATAATAAATAATGCATATTAGAATAAAGGATAATAGGAGGTATATCTATAAAGGCAGTAATACATTTCTTTTTATTATTGTAGTGATTTATTAATACCGCTCATATTAGCCAAAAACTGGTTTTAAATATTTAAAAAAGTCCTTCGGAATTTAGCATATAAAGAAATATTAACCCTCTTTGCTGGTGAGATATACTACTTCCTTCGTTCACATAACCTATAGTTTATAAACTAAAAAAATTAACCCAGTTATCTACTTATAAATCATATAGTTATCCTGCATTATAAATATTTATATCATAAATACGGAATAAAATTGCATTTTTTGCTTGACATTTATACATCTTTATTTTATTATAATCTTATAGAAAATTCAAAAGTTGATATGTTTATTGCTATAAGGCTATTAGAATTTTCTTCTAAAGGAGAGAAAGATGGAACTTGTGAAGT
>MWCN01000078.1 GCA_002070045.1 Candidatus Cloacimonetes bacterium ADurb.Bin211 | reverse complement strand
TTCCTTTTTCACGCCAGATTTTTTGCCATTTAGGTTCTATTCGAGAAAAGGGATATTCCATTAAGTGTCTCCATAACTCTATAATAGATTAATATTTTAAATCTTAATTAATTTTTCTTATCATTAATTTCTTCCAGGTTTAATCTGTCAAGTTCAAAACCTATATTGCGATTTTTGTAAATAATTGATAATCTAATGGCATTGTTATAGTTAGAGAAAGATTCAGGACGATATTTTAGCACTTGATAAGACCGAACAAACAAAGTAATATATTTTTATAAATATAGTATCTTTGAATGATAACTTTTTACTTACCCTGGTATTATAACAACTTGCAGGAATTTAATTTATCTAATCTTCTGGTATGAAAAGGTTATTTCTTTTAAGATGTAGTGATAACCTCGTTTTACAAAACATTTATGCTTTTCCATTTTTAATATGTGGATTAGTTAAAATTTTTACTTTATATTGTTCGCATAGCTTATCATTTTGAGCTAGATATGGTATTGAACCAGCTTCTCCTGATTTTATAATAATAAAAATCTACCACTTATTTTTGATACTAGCTCTCATAGAACTATAAAATGTGATAAAATTGATAGGCAATATATATTTACTGGTAAGAAAAACTAATCTCTTAAATTTCAATAAGCTGGAAAATAGTAAGCTCAATTCACTTTTCATTATAATAATAAAGATGATGAAATACTTATAGGGAAGTGATGTCCGCTTTCGGACATAAGCTGGACATAAGCTGGACATAAGCTGGACATAAGCTGGACATCAGTTATACATTATAAGGAATTGGTAAAATGGGACATTACAGAAGAGCGAAAAAGAAAAATATTTGTGACGATAACCCATAACTAGTGCAATTATATAATATAAGAACTTTATAGATAAAACAACTTTAGGAACAACAAGAACTTATTCATTAGTGTCAGGTAATAAAAACACTTCTATCGTTTCTTTATCAGAAAGAGATAAAATTTTCCTTGCCTTATTCCTCAAATTCAGAATAATGATTTTCTGATAAGAATAGATTTTTGTTAAAACAAAATAGGACAAAATATAATTCAGCTCTAAAGAAGGAAGGAGTTTTAAAATGAAACGATATCTAATACTTGCTGCATTATTTTTAATGAGCACTATCATTCTTTATGCTCAACCTTATGCTCAGACCATTTTCTTTAGCGAATATGTGGAGGGTTCATCCTATAATAAAGCGCTGGAAATTTTCAATGGCACCGGTGCACCTGTGGACCTCTCTCAATATACGATAAAACTTGCATCCAATGGTGGAACCTGGAGTACTTCATACTATTTGACCCCTTCAGCCATTCTACAAAATAATGATGTTTTTGTGGTTGCTCATCCCCAGGCAAGTGCTGCCATTCTCAGCATTGCGGATACAACTTCAAATGTTGTAAACTTCAATGGTAACGACTGTGTAGGACTTTTTCAGGGTGACACTATGATTGATATTATTGGCATATATCAGAATGATCCGGGAAATAATTCCGGTTGGAGTGTGGCTGGTGTTCCGGCTGCGACTTTGAATCACACTTTAATACGGAAACCTACTGTCATTCAGGGAAATACAGATTGGACTATCTCTGCTGGAACCAATGCAGATGATAGTGAATGGATAGTTCAAGCTCAAGATTATATAACCGATCTTGGAATGCACACTTTTACTCCTAGTGGTGGCAATGTCACTGCTGCTCCTGTCTTCAATCCTGCTGGAGGGATTTATACCGCTCCTGTCACTGTCACTATCACCTGTGCAACTCCTAATGCCAGTATTTATTATACTACAGATGGCAGTATACCTTCTTCCTCATCAACTCTTTATACTGCTCCCATTACTATTTCGGTTACTACAACCTTAAAAGCCATTGCTATAGCTCCAGGAATGAGTAATAGCTCTGTTACCACTGCTATATACACCTTTCCTTTGACTATTCCAGATTTAAGCACTCTCCGTTCACAACCTGCCGACGGAGTAACTGTCTATCAGGTTACCGGAGAAGTCATTTTAACTTTCCAGCAAAGTTTTCGTAATCAGAAATATGTACAGGATGATGATGCAGGAATTCTTATTGATGACAATAATGGAGTGATAACCACAACTTATAATATAGGTGATGGAATAACTGGAATTACGGGAAAAATTAGTGAATATGGAGGAATGCTGCAATTTGTTCCTGTAGTTAATGCTGGTCCTGCCACTTCTACAAACAATCTCATCGTCCCAATAATTGTCACTTATCAGCAATTGATAGATGATTTTGATACTTTTGAATCCAGGGTAGTGAAAGTTTTGAATGTTAATTTTACTAATCCCAGCGGTAACTTTGCCAATGGAACAATCTATCCAACCAGCGATCCCACTGCTTCATATAACATTAGAACCACTTTCTACGATGTAGATTACATAAATACTCCAATTCCAACGACTACTAAAGATATAACTGGTATTCCAAATTCAAGAACTGATGGAGAATATTTCACTCCCAGAAGCTTAAGTGATTTTTCTGATCCAGTGGGACCAATTGCTGCACCTGTTTTCAGTCATCCTTCAGGATACTACTGGGAAAGTTTTTCTCTGACGATAACCTGTTCTACTCCAGATGTTTCTATATATTATACTCTGGATGGTAGCAATCCGGACCTGAATTCAATTCTATATACAGCTCCCATTACTATATCCAGCACTACTACGGTTAAGGCAATAGCCTATCTAAGTCCTGCTGAATATTCTGCAATCACTTCTGCCACCTATACCTTCCCCGTAATAGTCAATAATCTTGCTGCTTTACATCAAGCGCCGTTAAATGGTCTATATCGTTTGACGAGTGAAGTTTTAGTAACTTTTACTCAAAGCTATCGTCACCAAAAATTTGTGCAGGATTCCACTGCTGGTATCTTGATTGATGACAACAATGGAATCATTACTACTGAATATCAGATTGGAGATGGAATCACTAATCTAACGGGAACTCTGACTGAATTTGGTGGGATGCTGGAATTAGTTCCTGTAACTGATCCCGGCGCTCCCAGTTCAACTGGAAATACTATCGCTCCGATAGATATTGATATAGTCCAATTCCTGGATGATTTTGAGACCTATGAATCCAGATTAGTAAGAATTTCAGATATCAGATTCTTTGAGCCCACGGGGACTTTTGCCAATGGAAGTGTCTATATGATTATAGATGAGAGTGGCGATAATACTGCCTATTTCCGTACTGTTTTTTATGATGTAGATTACATCGGCTTGCCGGTCTATTCTTATTTATTAAATATTACTGGCATTCCCAATTCACGCACGGATGGGAACTATTTCACAGCTCGTTTTAAATCTGATTTTCAGATATCAGAGCCCTTACCACCCCTGGTTTTTGAACATACTGTAATAAACCTTAATAGTTTGGAGATAACACTTGGATTTGAGACTGAAGCTAATGTTGTTCTTCCAGAAGGATTGACAGGATATAACATTTATCGTGATAATGTAGTAGTTCATAATGCTCCTTCTGCTATGACGATAACCTGGCAAGATGTTTCTATTCCAGCGGGAACTCATCTATATTATGCTACAGCACTTTATGGAGATGTAGAAAGTGATACTACTTCCTCCTTCTCTTATACGGTTACTGGTATTGAAGATAATCCTCCTTCAGCACCTGTCACTTACCTGGGACAAAACTATCCCAATCCTTTCAATCCATCCACCGAAATTCATTTTTCTCTTGCCTCACCTGGAAAAGTTATGATAGATATATATAATCAGAAAGGTGAATTAGTGAGGAATCTGGTAAATGGTTATTTTGCTGCTGGAGCTAATAAAATTTCCTGGGATGGTTTAGATAATGAGGGGAAAATTGTAAGCAGTGGAGTATATTATTATAGAATGCGAAATGGTGCCTATTCATACACGCGTAAAATGTTATTATTAAAATAAGGAGAGTTTAATTCAATGAAAGCTATTTTAAAACGGTGGGGGTTATTTTTAACCGTTAACTTCCTGGTGCTGTTTGTATTAGGTATAATACTTCAGCTATTAAAAATTAAACCTAGTGATATCATATCACTATTGATTTATTGTGCCATCTTTGGTTTTGCTGGATCGTTTATCTCACTTTTTATGAGCAAACCTATGGCAAAAGCATCCTATAGAATAATGCCTATCACGCGAGAAAATGCCACAGGAAAAGCCCTTGCTCTCTATGAAACGATAGAAAAGATGGCAGCATATAAACATATAAGGATGCCTGAAATAGGAATTTATCCTTCTCCGGATAATAATGCTTTTGCCACTGGAGCAAATCGTAACAGCTCTCTAATCGCTTTTTCCAGCGGAATAATTGAAGATCTTAACCTTGATGAACTAGCTGCTGTTGCAGGACATGAAATGACTCATATCACTGAAGGAGATATGGTCACTACCACTCTTTTGATGGGCACTTTAAATACCTTTGTCTTCTTCATCTCCAATCTTCTAGCTATACTACTTAGTGGAGGAAGAAGTAGAGAGGAAGGTTTTGGAAGAGGAACTCAGTTCTTTTTTGCTATCCTTATCCAGAATATTCTGATGATTTTTGCCAATATCGCCATCTGTGCTTATTCCCGTCACCGTGAATATGTTGCAGATGCTGGTTCTGCCCGTTTAACCTCACCGGTACAGATGATGATAGCCCTGGAGAAGATTAGCAATAAATTCGTTCCACCCGCCAAAAAAGATGCTTATACCATTGCTAAAATTAACTATAGAGGACCAGCCACCCTCTTTGCTACACATCCTCCAATTGAGAAAAGAATAGAAAGACTCCGTAGAATGATGGAAAAGGAAGGTTCTCGTTAAGCTAAACATAGAAAAAATTGCCGCTGGAGGCTTTGGGATAGGTTACAGTGATGGGAGGACTATCTTTGTTCCCTATACTGCTATTGGAGATGTAGTAGAAGTTCAACTAGTGACCCAAAAAAAGTCTATTGCTTTCGCTAAGGTTCAGAAATATATAACAAGAGGTCCTGGAACAATTGAACCGCCCTGTCCTTCTTTTGGACCACCTCTATTTTGTGGAGGTTGTGACTGGTTAGACCTGTCCTATGAAACTCAGTTAAAATATAAAACTGAATTAGTAAAAGAACAGATTCAGTCACTTAATTCCCGGATAGATATACCGGATACAATTGCTTCCCCTATAACTCAGCATTATCGTAATAAAGCTTTTATGCCAGTAGGAAAAGGGGAAAAGAGTCTGGAATATGGAATATATGAACGCTGGTCACATAAAATAGTGCCACATAAATCCTGTATCCTACATCCACCCGAATTTGATCTTATAGCACATCGCTGCCTGGAACTGATGGATAATGCAAAAGTCCAACCTTATGATGAAACTACACATACAGGAACTTTAAGACACATAGGTTTCCGATGTTCACAAGACAGAAAACAGATACTTCTCATTCTGGTCACCAGAAGTGCTAAGCTGCCTTTCAGTAATTTATTGGTAAAGAAATTGTGCTCTGAGTTTCCTCAAATTTCTGGAATTGTCCAGAATATCAACCGTGAAAAGGGAAATGTTATTCTCGGCGATGAAGAAAAAATCCTTTATGGAAATCCCTGGATAATGGAAAAAATAAACAATTTAAAATTCAGGATACATTATAAGTCCTTTTGGCAGGTCAATTCAGATGTGCTGCAAATGATTATAAAACATATAAAAGATAAAGTGCAACCTGAAGATACTGTTCTGGATACCTTCTCTGGTATAGGAGTTTTAGGCTTATCCCTTGCTCAAAAAGTCAAAGAAGTTGTATGCATTGAAGAATTAGCTGATGCTGTGGAAGATGGCAAATTCAACTGTCAATTAAACCATATATCCAATGTGGTTTTTCATTGTGGCAAAACGGAAGATAAATTACCAGAAATACTTAATCATCAAGATAAATACAACCCTCATATCCCTGAGGTAATAATTCTGGATCCACCCCGAACTGGAGTTTCAAAATCAGTTCTGGAGGAAATTATTAATGCTAAGTTATCTCATATTCTTTATCTCAGCTGTTCTCCGGTCACTCTTCGTAGGGACTTAAACATTTTACTGGAAAGTGGTCTTTATGAAATTATCAGCATTCAACCTTTTGATATGTTCCCTCAAACCTGGCATATTGAGACATTAGTAGAATTGAAGGTAAAGTAATGAAAAAGATAGGAATATTACTGCTTTTAGTAATAATAGCTCTTTGTGCTTGCGACACGCATTCCGAAATTCTGGATGAAGAAGAGATAAGGAACATTATTTACGATATTTCTTATGATTTCAGCTGGAATGATATTAATGGTATAATGGAGTATGTACATAAGGA
>MWCN01000077.1 GCA_002070045.1 Candidatus Cloacimonetes bacterium ADurb.Bin211 | reverse complement strand
CAGGAGTAGCTGTTGCCAGTGAATCTTTATAGGCAGCAAGTTTTTCCTGAGATGCCTTCATTTCGTCAGAAAGTTGAGTAAGTGTTTTCTTTGCTTCATCCAGATAGATACTGATATTAAGAGTGGTTTTGGTTTCCGGGTCATAAGTAAAATCTATAGTAGAAGGAAGCAAAGCCCTACCAGAAGCTTTTTCTCCGGGCTGGAGATTTCGTACATATCGCTTTCCATCTTTATATGTATATAATTTACCATCTTTAACAAAATTGAAACCGAGGATAGGCTTGGTAATAGAAGAAATATATCCCACTGAAACATCCAGAAAGTTTTCGTAGCAGGTATTGGCTTTAATTTTGGTAAAGTTTGAGCTGCGATAACCTTTTCTATAGACCACATTTTTGATGGTAGATACATCTTTTCCGTTAACAATAAAAGATTTTGTAGGCATATAAGCCAGCATTGCGGGATCAGGTTTCAGATACTGAATAATTTCATAATCAGGAATAAGTCGGGCTTCTTTATGAAGTATTCTTCCATTTTTTGGATCTATGCTATAGGGTTTACTATTAATGGTTATCCGTACTTTGAGGCTATCTGTGGGCAATGAACCTTCGTTTCTCAGAGAATATTTTTGAGGGATATCTAGATATATAATATTGTCCTGGTGAAATTCATTAATATGAGCAAAAGGTGTTTTGGAACCGGGTTCATAAAAGTCAAAATAAATATTCTGGATATCCTGAGCATCAGTCTTATTTATCTGATAATTAACCTTGAGACGAGAGCCATTTTTATTATGTGAAGTAGTGCGAGTGAGAAATACAATGGGTTCCTGCCAGGTGATAGTAATCCGGTCACCTTTATCCATTGGTTTGTCTTCTACTCGATATATAGGGGTCTTTGGAAGTTTAGAGCTATCCACAAATTTGGGGACCGAAAGTTTACTCAAGGGAGATAAGTTATTGGAGGCATCCACAAAGCGGATGGAAAAAGCACTTTGAGAGATTTTATCCCAGGTTAAACCTAAAGACATAAGGTCAGATTCTTTTACTATACAATTATTTTTTAAAGCACCACTACCAACCAAACCCTGAGTTAACATAAAACCATTTAATGCTGTTAGTTGTTCTCTTTCCAGGGAATTAAGCTGCTTCCATTCATCTTTAGTTATACCGGGAATAGCATAAATAACATACATCATAATGTCATTAACATTGACCGGATATTCCCATTCAAATTGCATTTCCTTTCTATCTTGAACAGCTACACTGTAAAAAGCAGGCGAAGATAAAGGAGCATCATCAATAGGAGCAGCGGAAACTGGTTTTGCAATACCCAGGATTTGATTGCGTTCATCCACGGGGACAACGGTATAATAATATTTAAATTCTGGAGTTTGTCCTAAAGGTGTACCTTTTAAGGCAGCTACAATTCTTTGCTGGTCTAAACTCATACCAGCATAAACATCTGTATCTTTTCCGTTCGCAGAATAACTTTTTTTGGAATGGTAATAATAATCACTATCATCCATTAAACTTATGAGGTCAAAGCATTCACTTAAACGAGCAGCAATCTCAAAATCTCTTGGTATGGCTCTATAAAGATTTGAACCTTTAGCACCTTTCTCATATTTTAATTTTTTGGGAGATTCAATAGAAAGGAAATCACTTGTGCCACTATCATAAAAGAACATTGTGTCGGCAGCTACTCCGGTTTGCACATTAACTTGAACTGAAGCAAGAAAGAAAAGAGTGTCGGGATGAACACCACGATAGATGCGATATTCCTGCACTCGCCTTTCTTTAGGCAGGGGCTTCCAGCTTAGAAATAAACCATCTCCACCATCATTTGGTATATCAGCAATTTGTAGATTTTCCACTGAATAACTGTGAGGATCGGATTTATCTAGCTTCTTTGGACTGCTACAGCCCAAGATTAGCAAAAAGAGCAATAATAGGCTAATGGCATAAAATTTCAATTTCATACTCAAACTCCTAATCTACTGGAAATCTATAAAAACGAGTTGGAATTCAATACCAGAAAATTGGCTTTATTGTCAAATGCTTTTTTATGCAATTTCATTTTTTACTGAATCAGAGAATAAATTGATAATGATGTGGTGGGTGATACTGGACTCGAACCAGTGGCCTCTACGATGTGAACGTAGCACTCTAACCAACTGAGCTAATCACCCATATAAATTTATGGTGGGTGATACTGGAATTGAACCAGTGACCTCTACGATGTCAACGTAGCACTCTAACCAAACTGAGCTAATCACCCACTTCTTAGATTCAATGACTTAAAATCAAGGATTTTTGTCAATATAAATTAACCAAAAATCATATTCGTTTTTTGGGTTCAGAAACGAGCCAGGGAGAAAATTTGCATTTATTTCACTATAAAACATTGTATTAAAGAAAGAGAAGAATCTTTATCTAGTAAAACTGTAGGGTTTTTCTTTCTTTATTAAAAATATATGGCTGTATTATAAATCTTTTACATTTAATTACTATTTAATAACAACTGACCTGGGAGCTTACAAGATGAGGTTATCTCCTATATCGTTTTATAAAGTTCTTTTAGAGCTTGTGAGACAAGGTCATACACTATCCTAAAAAATATCTATTTGACTATCAGTGAAGAGATTATAAAAGAACTTATATATTTTTTTCATTCTCTCTCTCTTTTTATGGTTAGCTTATGTCCAGCTTATGTCCAGCTTATGTCCGAAAGTGGACATAAGCTACTCATATGCTGTGCATAAGTTGGATATCTGTAATTTATAAGGAGGGGATAGCAAAAATGGGGATAAATATTGGATTGAAAAAGACATCCTTAGCTATCTTGTAGGTTTAGTAAAGTGTTAAACAATCAAAGAAGAAGGAGAAGTCCGCAATTAGAACAAAAAAGAAGCATTATAAATCCTTGGTTAGAGCAAAACTTTTAAAATGTTTAAAGCTCTTGACTTTTGTAGCAGGATAATTAAAATAGAATTTATGAAACAGAAAAATAGAAGTATAATCTGGCTGGCTAAGAGATATCTTAGAGGTCAGAGGGCTTTTTTCATAAATCGGTCTCATTTGTTGACTTTGATAGGTTTGACTCTTGGAGTTACAGGTTTACTTTGTGTGAGTAGTGTTATGAATGGGTTGAGAACGGACATACAAGATAGGATAACAGGAACTTTAAGTGAAATAAAGATATCCAGACCTGAAGGAGCACCCTTTTCAGAATATGAAAAGATGGTAGATAAGTTGAATCAAGAAGGTTACTTAGCTGCACCAGTTGTGCGAAATGAACTGGTTATAATAAAAGAAGGAAAGCTCTCTCCAACGCTATCTATGGGAATAGACCCGGAGAAACATAGTCAAATCAGCTCTGTAGTTCAGCCAAAAGAGATAAATGACTCTTCTAAATTTCAGGGATTATTAGCTGGTAATATTCAAACTAATGAGTTTATAGAAGGTGGCATAGCTCTTGGAATAGGTTTAGCAACAAGTTTGAATGTGGGAATTGGTGATGAAATTGAACTTCTTTCTCCTGTTTTTAACATACCTTCAGCTTTTGGGATGTTACCACGAGTCAGGACTTTAAAAGTTGCAGCTATTTTTACAACTGGAATGCCTGAATACGATGAAACCTTTAGTTTTATACCCTTAACAATTGCTCAATTTTTCAGCGGTTACACAAATGAGATTGATTATCTAGAGATTAAAACCAGTACATTTACTAATCCCCACCGTGCTACCAGGAAAATAAAATCTTTATTTCCAGATTTTGAAGTGGAGGATTGGAGTGCCTATGATCCCAGTTTATATAGTTCCATAAGATTTGAGAAAAATCTAATGTTCTTGATTATGTTATTTATGTATATCATAGCCAGTTTTAATTTGATAGGGAATTTATGGAAGATTATTACTCGCAAAAAGAAGGAATTGGGGCTATTAAAGGCTTTTGGTTACAGGGAAAGTGAATTGCGGACACTTTTTCTATATCAAGCTTTGTTTTTAGCCACTCTTGGAATTGCATTAGGATTAATAATTGCCACCGTTCTCTTGCTACTTCAGCAGAAGTTTGGTCTCATAAGTATGGACTTAGGAACTGCTGGTTTATCTGCATTGCCGGTAAAATTTGCAGTTTCTGATTATTTGATGGTTATTATATTTTCGTATTTGGTTACTTTTTTGAGTGTTATTTTACCCTTGAGAAATTTAAAGAATATAAATCCAGTAGAATTAATACGCCAGACGGCATAAAGGAATAAAAAAATATGGAAAGAAGAGAACTTTACAATTTTGCCATAGCCCAGGAACAACGCTCTCAAAGGCTTTATCAGGGTTTAGCCAGAAGCTTTGGCGAACCTGAAACTAATGCTTTTTTTACTGAATTGGTCGGCTTAGAAAAAGAGCATGAGCTTAAATTGAGAAATGCTTTCAGCCAGGAATTTCCTGGTGAAGAACCTGAACCTGAGAGTCAGGAGATAAAAGAGACACCTTCAGTAGATTTAAAAGACCCCGCTCAACTTCTCCAATTTGCCATAAGTCGTGAAGAAGAAGCGGCAAAGAATTATTATTCTTTTGCGGAGAAGACAGAAAAAGGAGACATTCGGGAACTTTTACTCCATTTAGCTAAAGAGGAAGAACAGCATAAGACCCTACTTTTAACCGAAATGCAAAGGATACTCGGTGCACTCCAATGGTTTGATTCAAGTGAGCTGGATGGTTTTATGGATTTTTAATCAATGAAATCTGATCAAACGGATTTTCTGGAAGAAAAAGAGCTTAAGGATATAAATATTCCTCTGGCAGAGAGACTACGTCCAGGTTCGCTGGATGAAGTTCTGGGACAACCAGCTCTTACGGCACCAGATTCCCCACTGCGTAAGATGATAGAAAGTGATGAATATCAATCTTTCATCTTATGGGGTCCCCCGGGAAGTGGAAAAACAACTATTGCTCGTATCATTGAAAACAGCACTAAACACCGTTTCGTTAGATTCAGTGCTGTTCTTTCCAGCATAACTGATGTTAAAGCAGTAATGAAAGATGCTGACTATATGCATCGTCATCAAAATCAGACTACTATAGTCTTTATTGATGAGATACATCGCTTTAACAAAGCTCAACAGGATGCTTTTCTTCCTTATGTAGAATCTGGTGCTATAGTATTAATTGGAGCAACTACAGAAAATCCCTCTTTTGAAGTCATACCCGCACTTCTTTCTCGCTGTCATACCTTTGTGCTACAAATGCTTTCGGAAGATGAGTTAAAGACCATAATACGCAAAGGATACCAGAGCTTAGGATTGGAAGAAGATGAAGATATAATAGGATGGTTAGCTCAACAAAGTTCAGGTGATGCCCGTAGAGCTCTTAATCAACTGGAACTGCTGACTCCCTATTTAAAAAAAGAACCTCATAAGGATATAAAACAGCTAGCAGCTATTCTGGAGAAGAAGACCCTTTATTATGATAAAGACCGAGAAGAACATTACAATCTAATTTCTGCTTTACATAAATCTCTTCGGGGTTCGGACCCTCAAGCAGGATTATATTGGCTTGCAAGAATGCTGGAAGCAGGAGAGGATCCTCGTTATATTGTGAGAAGATTGATTCGCTTTGCCTCTGAAGATGTAGGACTTGCAGATCCACAAGCACTGGTTCAAGCCATAGCAGTTAAGGAAGCAGTTCTTTTTCTCGGAATGCCTGAAGCCAGTACAGCTCTGTCTCAACTGGTGGTCTACCTTGCTACTGCTCCTAAAAGTAATTCACTATATACGGCTTATGAGGAGGCAGCAGAAGATGCCAGAAAAACCAGTCATTATGGTGTTCCTTTCCATATTCGTAATGCTCCCACTCAACTAATGAAAGATCTGGGTTATGGAGCTGATTATAAGTATGATCACGATTATAAAAATAAGTATGCCTACCAGAAGTATTTTCCCGATCAGATGGAGGAGAGAACTTACTATATACCGGGAGAATATGGTTTTGAAAAGGAGATTGCCAAAAGAATTCAGTGGTGGATAAAACTTAGACAGGATAAAGATAAGAAATAGTTTGTTTATCTAATAAAATAGGTGATAGATAGATCTTTCTTTTGTTGTTGTGAGTCAATTATCATTTTTACAAAAGTCAATCCAGGTAAGATAACTCAGATATACTATTTATTGGAAGCATAATTGCATTAATATCTAGTGCATTAAGTATTTTAGATGGAGAGGTAACAAGAATGATGAAAAATATAAAATTACCAAGCTTATTGTTTTTACTGTGTTTTTTGGCGATGATAGTTTCCCTTTACGGATATAATAATTCAATAACAGAGAAGGTAACTAAACCTTATACTACTTCCACAATCTGTAGAGAAACAGATAAGGCAGATTCTCTTACTGGATTTGATATACAGATGTATGATCTTACCCTGACTATCAATGATCAAACTCATTATATAAATGGGAATGTAGTAGCAACGGTTTTAGCGGAAGAGAATCTGAGTTATATAGAATATAATTTGGTGGGATTAACAGTTAATAATGTTCTGGTGAATAATGTTCCTGCCGCCTATACTCATACTAATGGGATTATTCATATCAATTTAGATATTCAAGCAGGAGCTACCTTTACCACTCAGGTATTTTATTCCGGTAATCCTCAATTGACTTCTGATATTTATCACATTGGGATGGTTTTTAGTGCAAATTCAGTTTTTACTATATCTGATCCTGATGCAGGACGTTACTGGTGGCCCTGTTATGACCATCCCTGGGATAAGGCAATAGTTAATCTAACTATTACTATGCGTAGTGACTGGAAAGTTGCAGCCAATGGCTTGAGAACTAATATAGTAAATAATGGAGATGGAACTTCTACTACTAGCTGGGTAGGAGAACATCCTATGACTACCTATCTGGTATGTGTAACCTGTGGACCGTATTTAGAAATGAATCAGAGTGCTGGAAATATTCCGGTGCAAAATTTTGTAATGTCCAATCAATACGATAATGCTTTAATAACCTTATCTCGTGTTCCGATGATGATAGACTATTTTTCTCAACTTTTTGGACCTTATCCCTTTGAGAAGTATGGTCATGCCGTAGTTAATATGAGCACTTACGGAGCGATGGAACACCAAACAATGACCACTTTGGGGAATTATATTATCAATGGTGCCTTGACCTATGAAACGACCATAGCTCATGAACTATGTCATCAATGGTATGGTAATGCAGTTTCATTCCTCACTTTTAAGGATGTATGGCTTTCAGAAGGTTTTGCTACTTATTCAGAACATCTCTGGAAAGACAAAACAGAGAGCTGGGAATCTGCTTGTAATTACATAAGAACAGAATTTCATAATTATTATCTAAACTGGGAAAATATTGAAGGACCTCAGACTATTTATAATCCGAGCTTTAATTCCTATTTTGCACCTCCCTCTTATGAAAAAGCCGCTTCGGTGCTACATATGTTGAGATTAAAGATAGGCAATGCTAATTTCTTTTCCTTATTGCAGAATTGGTATAACACTTATCGTGATGGAAATGCAATAACCTCAGAATTTCAAACGATGGCAGAGCAAATCAGTGGTCAGGATTTAGACCAGTTTTTTCAGCAGTGGATTTATAGTTCAGGCATTCCATCACTGGAATTTAGTGCCTGGACCAATAATGAGAGTAATTCTCCTTTAAAAATAGTTGCTAAAACTATTTCCAACACGAGCACTCCTTTCTATATTGAGATTCCTTTCCGTTTAACTCAAGCAGGAATATCGGATTCTTTGTATGTGGAAGCTTCTCCACAAGGTTATGAAAATTATTTTAATATAACAATACAGGGAGGAGCTATATTTAATCCCAATTATCATAATTGGACTCTCCTTCGTTCTATTACAGAGAAAAGGCCGGTTTTAGTGGAATGTTTACCTACCAGTAATTCAGTGTTTCTTTCCTGGGAAAGCTTTGAAGATAATCCCGCTTTGGGTTATATGATTTATCGTTGTGATGTAGAAAATTATGAAGGATGGATAGCTTTAAATTCAGAACCTGTGTGGAGCTTAAGTTTTATAGATACTACGGTGGTAAATGGGACTCTTTATCAATATGTTATCGCTGCTATAGATAATGATGGTTGGCAAAGTTTACAATCAAATATAATGAGTGCAATACCTGTTCCATTTTCTTTTACAGAAAATCTGCTGGTAGTTGATGAGACCAGAGATGGGACAGGGAGCAATCTCAGTCCTGATGATGGGATGGTAGATAATTTTTATGATGCAGCTTTAGTTCCTTTAGAATATGATACCTGGGATGTAGTAACTCAAGGTATACCAGACTTAGTAACTCTGGGTGAATATAAAGTAGTAATATGGCACTCAGAGGATTTTGCAGAAAATATACTGGTTGATCATCAAACTGTTCTGGGAAGCTATATATTAGGTGGTGGGAAGGTATTGATATCTGGCTGGAAAACAGCCACGGTTTTATCCGAAACTTTTCTTCAAAGGTTTGCTGGTATTCCTCAAATTGTTTATGATAATTCTCCCTGTTTGATCAGTGCTCAATCCAGTATCTATCCTGAATTACCGGTAGATGGAAATAAACTCCCGGCTTCCTGGAATGGAATGTTGCCATATATCTGCACTTTTCCTGATGCAGAACAGTCAATATATATTGCCAATATGAATCCTGATGCTCCAAATAATGGGAATTGTTTGGCTTTACGACATAGCTTTAATAATGGAGAACTGATATTACTGGGTTTTCCACTTTACTATATGCAAGCAGAAGGAGTGCGAGATTTTTTACAACTAATCATCCCTGAATTGCTAAACACTCCGGTAATAGATTCAACCATCCCTTCAGTGGTAGCTTCTATAAAGATATATCCCAATCCTTTCCATAAAGATTGCAATATGCAGATTTCATTAACGGATAAGGGATTAGCCAGTCTTGCGCTTTATAATCTTAAGGGACAAAAAGTTAAAACTTTTTTCCAGGAAACAAAAATGAAGGGAGATTATGATTTTAAATTTTATGGAAAAGATGATAATGGGCAAGTGCTTCCTTCTGGAATATATATTCTGAGGTTGCAACAAGCCGATAGAATGATAACCAGACGGATAAGTTATATAAAATAGTGTTTCAGGTAAAAATTGAAAATAGATATAAGAGAGTGACAACAGTAATAAAGAGGTAGAGAATAAGGTCATTTAGAGAGAATTTTTTTTGCAGGAGATGAGTATGTTTTCCAGCAGAGCGGAATCCTCTTAGGTCTAATGCAATAGCCTCTATCTCGCTATGTGAAAGTACATTAGCCAGGACACTGAGAGATATATCACGATATATAGTTAGTTGTGATTTGAGGGACAATTTTCGCATATTTATTCCTCTAAACTTTACCAGTTGTAAAGAATGCTGAATATGTTCGCTCGCTGAAGGAATAATATGAATAGTATAAAAAATCATAAAGGCAAATTCTTCTGGAAGATGAAGAGCGCTAAAGGCAATATCAAAATCTTCATAATTCAAAATTAAAAGTATCTGAGCGGAGAAAAATAGAATTAGTAAACGCAGACTTACTGCTATACCACGATGTAACCCTACAGAATATATAGCATACCAGGATTTTCCCCAGAGCAATTCTCCTTTTTTAGTAAAGAGCAATTGAATGACCAGAACAGCAAGGAAAAGGGGAATCATTTTTCTTACTTGCTTCCACCAGTGCTGAAAATTGAAGCCAGTTAATAATCCACGAAAAATTGCACAAAGTAAAAAGGCAAGAATGAGCCAGGGTAATTGAGAGACAAAAATCGCTGCAGTACTAAACCAAAGAGCAGCAATAGTAAGACTTAGAGGATGAAGTTTATTCATTTTATCCGGGTTAATCTTCCTTTTTCCAGAAGAAGAATGCGGTTAAAAAAGTTTTCTTTTAATGCTGCCTCGTGACTTATAATGAGATATCCACTTACACTTTTGTTTCGGCAGAGTTCTATAAAATCTTTTTTATGTTCTACATCTAACCCGGCAGTAGGTTCATCCAGTAACCAGAATCTATCCTGTAAAAGAGGTAACCATAATAGTGAAAAGGCTCTCAATTCTCCACCGGAAAGATGAGTATAAGGTGTATCAAATTTAGCCATTAAATCTGGCTCTGCCAGGATAAGACTCTCCTCCGTAAATTTATCCGGAAGCGCTAGATGCCATAGTTCCCAATCATTACGAGGAATTAAGCCAAAAAGGTCCATTCTTGCATTTTGATGGGAATATAAGACTGCACTATAGTTTTCTGGAGTCAATTCCTGAATAGGAGTATCATTTAAAGTGATATATCCATCTTGAGGAGTTAACAGTCCCATTAAAAGAGCTAAGAGGGTGCTTTTTCCACTGCCATTTGCTCCATAAAGTAATATCTTATCTTCTGCTTTAATTTCAAGAGAGAAATCCTGGAATAATGGTGGTTTTTTAGGATAGGCGAAGGTGATATTATCAATCTGGAAAAGAGATGAGTTCATAAACCTAAATCCAGAATTTGCGAAGCCAGTGAACTTAAGTTCGGATTGTGCTCTACCATAATAACAGTTTTTCCTTGCGAGAGCAACTTTATAAGCCAGTTTTTAACCTTTAGGATAGATTCACCACTTAAAGCAGAGGTTGGCTCATCCAATAAGTATAAAGGTGTGTCCTGAGCAGAACAGAAAGCCAGGACTAAAAGTTTTTTTTCTCCCCGAGAAAGTTTCCCTGGTTCGGTTTCCCAGAATTCCTGCAATCCAAAATCTTTTGAGGCTTGAAGGATTCTTTCTTTCATTTCCGGGATAGTTAAGCCTGCATTTTCCAGAGCAAAGGAAAGTTCTTTTTCTACTCTGGGAAAGAATATTTGATTATCTGGGTCACTCATTTGATAGGCAAGATAGCGGAATCTTTCATTTATCGGAACTGGATTGAGGTCAATGTTGTTTAATTTTATAGTACCATTAAATTCAGTTTTTATGCGCATAGGTATGATTCCACTAATGCAATTTAAGAGACTGGTCTTTCCGCAACCATTAGGTCCTTTTAACCAGAGAAGTTCCCCTTCCTGAAGTTCAAAAGACAATTTTTCAAAGATTGGTTTTGATTGCTCAGGATAACATAAATAAAGGTTTTGAACCTGCAACATAATAAATGAGAAAGCTATGAAATTATCAAGTGAAAAGAGAACATCTCTATATAAAAATAGTTTTGATAAAGTTCAAAGAGGGAAGTCCTGAACTTAAATACAATTAATAAAGAAATGGAAGTATTGATTATGGTATCAATTCAAAAGAGCTGATATTAGCTAATTTTTCAGGATGAGCGAGCACATCACTTAGCGGGATTTTTTCTTCTTTACCATTAATATTCACAATGAACTGCACATCAGGACTAAGTTTCCAATCCATAATGCGGTTCAAGGTGATAAGGGCATCCAGGTTTTCACTTTTGATGAGTGCCCAATCATCTATTTGAAGATAGATGACATCTTTTAGCCACATTCCATCAGGGATACGAGGACTTTTCAGATTAAAACCATAATCGGTTAATTCAATGATAGCACCATCCAAATGGCGTGGATATTCCAGTGAGCATTTTATTCCATCAGAACTATAAAGAATCACGCTATGCGTATCTGCTCTGGCGGATAAGGGTAATAAATCGGCAAAGTAATAACCTTTAGTATCGGTAAAAGGAGGTGGATTTTCAATTAAGGTTTCCTTTTTCAGGCGTTTATCTAAAAATTCAAAACGGGCAGGCAATTTTAAAGGAGAAAAATCTTCCAGAACGACTCTATTCAGACCACGAATCCATTTCATATCTCTAAGCTGAGGGAAAATCAAACGAATACCATTTTCTGGTAGAGGCTCTCCATTTTGCGTGAAAACCAGCCAGCAATCTAAGGAATCAAATTCCGCTTTGCTAAAACTTACCATATAGTTATCTGCTGATTCAAAACGGATAATTTTATAGGGAATCTGGGTATTATCATTGAACCATTGATTGAAACGAAAACCAGTCCAAACATCTTCTTGCACTTCTCCTGCTTTAACTCTGGTGGTAGTAAAGGTCTCACGAGGGATTTTTGCTAATTCTTCAAAAGAATAGGTTATAGAATCCCCTTGAGGACTGGTGATAACTAAAGCACTTAAAATTGATATAAATAAGAAAGGTAAAAGGATAAATATTTTTTTCATTGTACCAGCTCGTAATGTTTTATAGTTTTATAAATAGCCCAGGAAATCCATCCTCCTATTATTCCAGAAACCATAGACATACCTTCTATAATCAGGATAAAAGGAAGTGGATGATGAAACACAAAAATAGCTACAACTATAGCTCCAGTCATATTGCTAAGAGCACAAAGTAGCATTTGTGCCCAGATTTTATCTGGATGAGGTATAACCAGATAGACTAAATCAACTAATAAACCAGGTATAGTATAACTAATTAAACTTAATAGACCTTGATTTCCTCTAATACCAATAACCATAACTACCAGTGCCTGGAGAATTCCATAAATTATACCTGTTCCAAATTTATCTACTATCAATACAGCCAGGACCATCCATAACATATATAATCCACCGGTAAAAGAGCCACCGGGGATCATTAAAGGAGAAGTAATCATTTTGGAAAGAGGCGAAACCAGTGGTTTAATGGCTAAACCTATCCCCGCTAATCCAGCAATTATTATCAGGTCACGCGTAGTAAAAGTTCGGAAAACTTTACTCATTAAACTAATTTTTTCATTTCACCGGTTTTAGTATTAAATAGAATCAATTCCACACCTGCTTCAGCTAAAAGTTTTTCAGCTAATTCATCAGGATATTTTTCTGCTACATACACAGTTTGAATCTCTGCATTAATAATCATTTTAGCACAGATACTGCAAGGTTGATGAGTGCAATAAAGAGTGGCACCTCTTGCACTGGAACCATTTAGACCTGCTTGAATAATGGCATTTTGTTCAGCATGTAATCCACGACAGAGCTCATGCATCTGTCCAGAAGGCACATTATTTTTTTCTCTTAGACAGCCTACTTCAGAACAGTGTCTTACTCCTTTGGGACTTCCATTATAGCCTGTGGAGAGAATCTGATTGTCTTTCACCAGAACAGCGCCAACCTGTCTGCGTAAACAGGTGCTTCTACTGGAAGCTAAAAATGCCATCTGCATAAAATACTGTTGCCAGGAAGGTCGTTTATTCATTTCCATAACCTGATAATAATTAATATATAGATATAATTTATAACTTAGCTAAATTTGTCAAGAACGAAGGGAGCCACTTTAATTTAAAGGATTTTTCTTGACATAAGATAAAATTCCTTTTTTATGATTAAAAGAAATATTTATGGTATCCCATCAATGATATATATCTTCATAGATTATAAACTGGAAAAGTTCAAAAACGAGATTAACTACACCTTTGGTTTTATTTTTCAGACCTTAGGTTATAGCTTTAATTTCGTTTCAGATACAGGACAGCTAAAAGAAGATGACATTTTATTCATCTATGGCTATACTGACCCTACTGTAGAAGAACTTGTAGCTATAGCACAGCACTTTATAACTATCTTCATTCCTTGTGAACCAGACTTATTTGACCCCAAAAGTTTAACGAGGGATAAGCTAAAACACAATCTAAAGATGGTTAAACTCCTATCAAAGACTCCAGTAATAAGCAGTCGGAGCTTTTCTTATCCAGCAGAAAATTATTCTGAAAGTAAGATTCAGGCAGGGAAAATAAACTTTGATTTGATAGGTAATATCTTTTTTCATTTAGCCCAGCTTGAATCACAAGTTGACTTAACCCGTGATAGTGATAGCTATTATCCCGAAGAAGCAAGCATCTTTCATCCTTATAGGGATACACCTTATGTAGATAATATGCTCTGGTTAGTAGATTCAATGATTAAAGAACATACTCGTAGCAAAGGTATTCCTCTAGTACAAAAACAATACTGGCCCCAAGGACAGGAAGGGGCAGCACTATTAACACATTCGGTGGATAATCTACAAAAATGGAATTATACAGACCTCTTTCTTTCCCTGGGAACCGATGTAGCGATGTTTTTTACTTTGAACTGGAAACAACTTTTTCATACTATATCCAGTAAATTTAAATATCTGTTTACCAATGTGGAACTCTACTGGAATTTTGAAGAATATCGTGAACTGGAAGAAGCTTCAGGATTCAGAAGTACTTTCTATATAGCAGCAGATAAAAATGAATACATTAATTATAGTCTGGATGACCCGGATTTACAGGAAGAAATCAGGCAATTAATCCGGTCAGGAAATGAAATTGGTTTACTGCTTACACCGGACAAAACTAATCCTGATGATCACATTACCCGAAAACAGGTGATGTTGCATCAGCTACATCAGGAGACTATCGGTATAAGACAGTTGCATTATAGAATTAATGAAAAACTGAGGGAATTACACTCCAAGCTTAATCCAGCGTATAGTCAGAGCACTGCATTAAGAGATATTCCAGGCTATATAAATGGAGTAACAGTTCCTTATCAACCCTGGATTGGTGGTTTAAGTGTTCCCTGGTTTGAATTGCCAACTATCTATTGTGATACACATTTAAGAGTTGGCAGATTTAAAACTTTACAACTTGAACCAGCTAAGAAGCTTTTAAAGAAATATTTTCAGAGCACTATAAGGACAAGAGGTATTTTTGGGCTTGACCTGAATCTGGCTTCTTATTATGATATACCCTATGTTAAAAAGCTCTATACATATGCCCTGGCACTTATTAAATCTGGTGGAATCTGGGTGCCTACCGCAAATGAATTGTCCCTATGGTGGAATAAAAGAAATAGAGTAACTATTAATGAGACGGAATATGAAATTAGCATTTTTTTTCCTGATAACCTGGAAAACTTTACCTTGCAGATAATAAACAGTAAAAAAATTAAAGAAATTCTGGGTGTGCCAGCTAAAGTAGAAGGGAATATGGTAAGCTTTTCCAATGTTAATGCTGATTCAATTGCTGTTATCCGATTAAATCAAGAATCATGACCAGATTACTTCATCTTCAACTATTACCGCTACTTGCGGGAGCACCAAATTTTAGTCTATATCTATTGGAAGCATTACCCAGAGATCAGTTTGATATATATGTAGCCAGTGCTCCAGGAGGTGATTTTGTTGATGTTGTAAAAGAATGTGGTTATCATTATATCCCTTTGAAATTTATGGAGCGTCCTATTTCTATAAAAGACACCTTAGCTTTAGCAGAGCTATATTCCTTGATTAAGCGATATCATTTTGATATAGTGCATACTAATTCTTCTAAACCTGGATTTCTGGGTAGATTAGCCGCCTCCTTTTGTCATACACCATTGATTTTACATACTGAACATGCAACCTCCTTTCAAATGGATCAACCAGTCTGGCAGCAAAATCTATATATGCGCCTGGAGAAATGGGCAAATAGATTGTGTGATTATGTGGTCTTTGTCAATAATACTGATAGAATAAAATGCCTGGATTTGGGGTTAGTTTCACCTTCTAAAGCACTGACAATCAATAATGCTATACCTTATGAGAAAGTAGAACAACTTGAAAAGATTGCTCAAGAGCGCAAGTTAGTCTCAGATAAAAAAGATTTTGTTATAGGTTCAATCATTCGCTTTTCACCAGCAAAGAATGTTATCAACCTGATTTCCGCTGCTTGCCAGGTATGTAAAAAAGAAGCGAAATTGAAGTTTATCATCTTAGGTAAAGGGGAATATCTGAGATTATGCCGTCAGATAGTTCATTCTTACAATTTAGATGAAAGGATAGTGCTTCCCGGATTTGATATAAATATAGAAAAGTGGTTAGCCTTATTTGATGCATTTATCCTATATTCCAGATGGGAATCAAGACCCTTTAGTTGTATAGAAGCAATGTATTCTGGATTACCGGTAATAGTTAGCGATATTCCTTCTTTGCGGGAGATGATTACAGATGAATGCGGCTGGATAGTTCCTCTGGATAATCAACCTGCTTTGATTCAGTGCCTTATAGAAGTGGCACATCAGCCAGAAATAGCATTTAAGAAAGGTGTTATTGCAAATAAGAGGATAAAAGAGATATCGGATTATGATACTATGGTTAAGGGTTATTTAGAACTATATCAGAGGGTGATGTGAACTTTACTATTATCATATTGATCCTTGCAGTAGCTATTCATTTAGGTACCCATCTTCTGGTGCCATTGAATATAAAGTTATCCAGGAAATTACATATAGTAGCTCAACCGAATGAACGGAAGATAAATCAGATAGCCATTCCTGAAGCGGGAGGTTTATCCTTTGCTTTGCCTATGATTATAGCTGAGTTAATCCTGGCAATTATAGTTTCAGATGAAGAATTGAAGCTGTTGGTTTTTCCTCTGATTGGAGTGCAACTTATAACATTAATCTTAGGCATAACGGATGACCGATGGGATATCCCTGCTCGGGTTAAATTACTCTGGCAGATAGGAATTGGCATTATTATGTATCTTATTGGATTCAGAGTTATGTCTTTAACCAATCCTTTTGGATCGGATTTTATGCTGGGCTGGATTTCGTTTCCCGTAACTATTATCTGGTATCTGGTCTTGATGAATGCAATCAATTTGATAGATGGTATTGATGGTCTGGCAAGTGGCATCTGTGTTATTGTTTGTGTTGTATTGTTAGTGGTAGGTATAAAGGAGAGCAATAGCATAGTTATTGCTTTATCTGCTTTTTTATTGGCGGGGAATCTTGCGTTCTTGCGATTTAATTTCTATCCAGCTAAGATTTTTCTGGGTGATACTGGAGCTTTATTTAATGGATTGGTTCTAGCGGCTATTTCTACTGCAGGAAACAGACAGTATAAGGGGATAACTTCTATGACCTTGATTATTCCTTTATCTGTCCTGGCAGTTCCTCTAATAGATATGTTTCTGACTATATTCCGTAGAATTAGAGGGGGTAACAATATATTTACGCCAGATAAAAAACATTTACATCATATAATGCTTGCTCTAGGACTTTCACAGAGAACTGTAGCCATTATTGTCTATATTATGACCATATTATTTGGATTGATTGCCATAGGATTTTCATTTTCAACTAATAAGATACTATTTTCCGTGCTATTATGTTTGCTTACTGTGGCAGTGGTGGTATCTTATATTCTTATGCGACCGGGGAGGAAAGGATGAAACGCATAGCTCTCATATTAATCATTGGTTGTATGGGTTTTTGCCTGTGGAGTGCTAAATGGGAGACTATTACTAATACCACTCATATTTATGATTTATTAGAAATGGATACAGGATACTATATGGGCACCTGGGGTGGAATGGTTTCTGTTCCCAAGCTTAATACACCAGGTCTGCATTCAGAAGCTATCACGAAAGTCTGGACAACAGCTGATGGACTGGTCTCAAACGATGTACGAAATATTTCCTATATACAATTCAATCAAAGTATATGGTTAGGTTCTGCCAGTGATGGCATTACTATTGTCAATCAAGGGGGGACACAAAAATTGACTACAGAACTTGGACTTCCTTCCAATAATGTAGTTAAGATTATTGAGAGAGGTTCCAATGTGCTGGTGGCTACCCAAATGGGGCTGGCAAATTACTATTATCTGGAAGGGGTAAATTTTCCCTTACAACTTCATCAATATAATATGCAAAACACCCCTGGTTTACTTTCTAATAACATTGATGCGATGGAATTAGCCAGTAATAATTATCTCTTTATTTCCAGCCCCAGCGGAATAAATTTTGTTCATCTGGATTCTTTAGATGTGGATGATGCCTGGCATAGTTTAGATGTTTTGAAAGTTAAGGATGGATATAAGAATAAGCTCTCCATTGGAGGAGATAAATTAATCATTACGACTCAAACGGAAATATATTGCCATTCTATAAATCCTTATCAAAATGGCTGGACTCACTATACTTCAGCAAATGGTTTAATAAATCAAAACTTAGTTTTTGCGACTATTGATTCAAATGGAGATTTATGGGTTTCTTATGGCACCTGGGATGAAGATATCCTGGCTTATAATTTGACGGGTGATATACTTCTTACCAGGATTAGTTCAGAAGGCGAAGTTCAACACATACATAAAAAGGAACTTGGACTGGGCACAAAATGTATCAGCAAGATTATCTGTACTACTAATGGAATATATCTTTGTAGTTGGGGTGATGGAATCTTTTATCAAATCTATCCTTTTAACCCAGCGACAGACCTCTGGCAACAATATCTGCATAATACCATAGGCTTTCCCAAAATTAGAAATATTGCCACCGATGCGAAAAATGCTATTTGGTTTTCCAGCGGAGCCTGGAGTATTATACCACAAAGGAAAAGTTCTCTGGGAGCCTGTAGATATAAAGATGGAATCTGGCGAACCTACAACTTAGCTAATAGCCCTATTCATACGGATAATATCTATACCGTGGCTGTAGATAGTAAGGATAGAAAGTGGTTTGGCACTTTTGATGTCACTCAAGCCAGTCCTCCTGGCTGGAAATATGGAGTCTCTATCTTTGATGAAGTAAACAATCAATGGTTCTGGCTTTCTCATAGCGGAATGTATCAATGGGATGAAACAACTCAGTCTTATGGTGGCAGTCCGATAGGAACGGCACAGGTGCAGGGAGATACCGATGTGGGTATTAACTGTGACAGATATGGGAATATGTTTATTGCCTGTAGTGGTGAAGGTTTTACTGTCCTCAGTCCAGATGATGAACTTATCAGATTTTTCTCTATTCCTAATAGTGTTCGGCAGGCAGTGCAATATAGCTATCATAATGGCAAACAATATTTTTTGGGTACTCATAATGACCGTGGTCTGGTAATCTGGAATGATGATTCCATTCCTGAAACCAATGGCATTCACTGGCTAATACCAGATCCGCCAGAATTGAATAACTGTGAAGTGTATGGTGTGATTACTATTGAAAGCCCCTACGAGGGAGTTCAACATTGGATTGCTGCCAGTAATGGACTTTTTATGTGGGATGAAAATGACTGGTATAAATATGATACCGCTATTAAACGCTATAAATATAATAAAAGCACGCATAACTGGGAAAATAATATCCTCTACTTTGTAGATGAAGAAAGGCTTTTTGGTTCTGTACGCACAACTCCTACAGCGATATATTTAGACCCCTTTAATCGTATCTGGGTCGGTAGCTTGCAACATGGTTTATCTATGTATGATCCGATAACGGAAAGATTTACTAATTATTACCAGGAGAATTCACCGCTCTTATCTGATTATATAACAGCTCTGGGATACAGTCCCATTGAAGGAAAATTGCTTATTGGAACTCCTGAAGGGCTGAATACATTGATTATAGGTTACCAGATTAAGCCTGAAACAAAGCTTAACACTTTAAAAATATATCCCAATCCTTTCTATCCTGATAAGGATAAATCTGTTAGCATTATCAATTATCCTTCAGGAACAATGCCTCGGGGAAAGAATAAATGTCGGATCTATGATAGTTCAGGAGCTCTGGTTATTACTCTTGAGGAAAATGAACTTGCTCAGTTTGACTGGGATGGCTTAAATTCTGCAGGAAAGAAATGTGCCACAGGTATCTATTTTGTAGTGGTCACAGATGAAAAGGGAAATAGGCAAACCGGGAAGATAGCACTATTAAGATAAATTAATTTTGAGCTATGATCCTGATTTATAAGAGTAAAGTTATCAGGACTTGATGCATTTTTCCGGTGTGTAGATTTGTGGGTGAGAAGATTTATGGGTGTGCAGATGTCCTCATCTGCACAAGCCTCGTAGAGGCTTTCTATAGCACAATATTAATTGCAAGAAATTATACCGCAATAATAATGCTGGAAATAGATGAAAACTAGTACCGCATTATGCAAAGGAGGACCTTTACATACCCTTAGGGTGTGCAGATGTCCTCATCTGCAGAAGCCTCGTAGAGGCTTGTGCAGAAATAGCATAAGGATGTTCTACATACTAAATTGTGGCATTAGGTATAATTCTTCCGAATAGAATTATATAAGCATAAATAAATTGAATGAGGCTATTATTTTACGCTGGGAATAATAGACATCTCATTCACGAATATGAATATTTTAATTATACAATAATAAGAGCACTTGTCATTACTACTGAAAACCAGTTTTCATTCCAATGCCAGATGTTTAAAAATATTTATTCCTATTGGTATAGCATCTTCTGAAGGTAGGAATTTATCCGAATGCAGTGGAAAATCACATCCAGATCCAAGCCAGAATAATAGTCCAGGATAGAGGGTAGTGAAAAATCCAAAATCTTCGCCAGTTAAAGTGGGTTCTGCTTCCTGGTATTCAATATTAAGAGATTGACAGATATTTTTAAGTTTTTCCACGAGTGAAGAGTCATTCACCACCGGGTCATAAGACTGAAGAAAGTCCACTTCATATTTTGCACCAGTTTCTTCCTGAACAATATCACAATTATTGAGAATATAACCATTGATAAGACTGCTGATTTTTTTATCCAGAGCTCGGTGAGTTCCTTCCATTTTGCAGTAATCTGGGACTACATTTCTAACCGTACCAGCTTCAATTTTTCCAGTATGGAAAATGACCCTTTCCTTTTGCGAGAGCTCATCAATATCATAATCCATTAAATCCAGAAAAATTCTTCCTGCTCTCAAAGCATCAA
>MWCN01000076.1 GCA_002070045.1 Candidatus Cloacimonetes bacterium ADurb.Bin211 | reverse complement strand
TCCTGATGGCTATGTTCTGGGGCAACGTTATAATGCTAATGGTGTTGACCTTAATAGAAATTTTCCTATGCCTACAGGTATTCAGCATCCAGATGGTAATCAATGGGCTCCAGAAAATATTGCTATAATGGATTTTTCCAATGAGCATAATTTCGTACTTTCTGCCAATTTTCATGGCGGTTCCCTGGTGGCAAATTATCCCTGGGACTATACCTATGCTCTAACACCAGATAATGATTTATTCATCCAGGCAGCTTTAACTTATACCAGTCACAATTCTTCAATGTATAACAGTTCTGAATTTCCCTATGGTATTACCAACGGTGCCGCCTGGTATGTGATTACTGGCTCAATGCAGGATTGGAATTATGGCTTCACCGATGATATGGAAATCACAATGGAAATAAGTACTAACAAATGGCCTCCTGCTTCTCAACTTCCTAATTTCTGGTCATTAAATGAAGAATCTATGCTGTCTTATATGGAATTTGTGCATCGTGGTATTTCTGGTTTAGTCACATCCACTACGGGACAACCCTTAGATGCTGTCATAACAGTGCAGGGCAATGATAAATCCGTCCACACTGACCCCGATGTGGGAGATTATCATCGTCTATTACTTCCAGGAAATTATACCATTACTGCTTCAGCCTATGGTTATATACCTCAAACTGCTCAAATTACTGTACCTGCTACTGGTGCAACTGAATACAATTTTATCCTTAACCCTGCCACAACTGTTGATTTAATGGGACAAATCCGTGATGCAGAAGGTTATGGAATTCCTAATCTAACGGTTACTTTGAATACTGATCCTCCACGCACTTCTACTGCTGATGCTAATGGTAGCTTTGTTTTCACACAAATCCCTGAAGGTTATTATCATATAACATTTAGTAATGCTAATACAACCTTATATGAAACTGATTTTTTGCTTACCACAGAAAATAATAACTGCGTATTTAATTATACTGAACCTTTATCGCTGTTCTATGACAACTGTGAAAGCCTATCTAATTGGACTGTTTCAGGACCCTGGGGGGTAGTTACATACCAGGGTCAAACTGCAATAACTGATTCTCCTACTGGAAATTATGGAAATAATGTTACCAGAATACTTCAATTAACTAATCCTATCTCTCTGCAAAATATAATAAATCCAACATTGAGTTTCAAGACCATCTATGCCCTGGAAAGTGGATATGACTTCGTCTATGTGCAAGCTTCTAATAATGCCTCAAACTGGATTGACCTGGATAGCTTAACTGGTTCTCTAAGTAGCTGGACAACTCTTTCATATTCTCTTTCTCAGTTTGCCGGACAGAATATTTATATTCGGTTTAAGCTTACCTCTGATTATGGAGTTAATGCAGATGGGATCTATATTGATGATATAAATGTTTCTGGAATAGATGCAAATTTAATTGTTTATGGTGATGTAAATGGAGACCGTTTAGTAGCAATGAATGATGTGCAACTTCTTCTTGATTATATAGTTGGATACGATTCTTTAGCTGAGATTGATCCTCTTCCCTGGGACAATTTAAGGATTACTGCTGCCGATGTTGATGGGAATGATATTTTGAACTCGGCAGATGCCTATTTTATGGCTCAATATATTCAGAATCCTCAATTCCGTTTCTATGTCCAGGGTGCAGAAGAGATTGTTTTACCTGAAGTTAATTTAATTATGGAAGAAACGGGTGAAAATAACATAGTAGAAGCAGTATTTCATATAAATCCTGAAAATGATTTGAAATGTTTAAACTGGCAACTTGTGCCCTCTGATTCCTTATCCAATCTCAATATTGAGGAAAATTTGGGAGAAGCTTATCGCAGCGCCTTCAATCCTCAAGAGGGTAAATATGCTTATATCAATCTTGGTTCTCAAGTTGCCGAAGGTTTTACCATCAATTATCATACCTCAGCTTCCACTGTTAACCTATTTTATAGCTTAAATGGTAGAGATAGTTCTATAGTAATTCTTTCTGATACCGATGCTGATGACCCTATCAATCCCACTATCCCTTTCCGTCTTACCCAGAATTATCCTAATCCTTTTAATCCCATAACCTACATTACTTTTTCCTTACCAAAAGAAGAAACAGCTTTTCTAGGGATTTATAATGTGAAAGGTCAGCTGGTAAAAACTTTAATTAATGGCATAATGAATTCTGGAACTCATAGAGTGCAATGGAATGGATTGGATGATGCAGGAAAATCAGTTTCCAGTGGAATCTATTTCTACACTTTACAAAGTGGAAATAAATCTATAACTCACAAGATGTTATTACTTAAATAGTCAATGCGAAAGGGTATTCTTTTTCTGCTATTTTTTTGTCTCGCTTTAGGCTTTAATGGATGCAGGTCTAAACCAGAAGAAAAACCGGCGGAACCTATACCAGGAACGGAATTCAGAAAAGATGCGACCTTAACCATTACTTCTCCAACTGGAGATATTAAGGCAGTTTATGAAATAGAAATAGCTGCAACGGAAGCTGCTTGCACTCAAGGCTTGATGTATCGTGAATCTATGGCAGAAAATAGAGGAATGCTCTTTGATCCTCGCGGTCCTTCCGAAACTCCTTTCTGGATGAAAAATACTTATATTCCTCTGGATATAATCTTCATTGATGAATCCAGGAAAATAATATACATTACGGAAAATAATACTCCTTTCAGTGAAGATACGATTAGTCCTAATGGCATTTATAGATATGTGCTGGAATTGAATGCTGGACAAGCAGCAAAACATAATTTAAAAATTGGAGACCTGGTTCAATGGGAATGAAACATCTATCTCGTCTTATACCTCTTGCTCTTCTTCTGATACTGGTTTTTACACTTTGTTCTTGTGATAAGTTCTTCTCTCAAAAAGAGATTAAAGATACAGAGAAAAGTGAGCTTCCTTATGCGAAATCTTCTACCACTACAAAAGATTCTTCCACAAATATTAATCATAGTTCTAATAGCTCAAAATCAAAAGATTACGCTCCTCTAACGCCTTATCCCTACACCAGATTGAACAGTTCTGAACTTCCTGATATTGCTATCATAGTAGATGACTTTGGTTATAGTGGTAAACTTCTGGAAAGATATGCTCAGGAACTTCCTGCAGAAGTTGCTTTTGCCGTACTACCTAATCTTCCTTACACTCGTAAAGCAGGAGAAATTGCTTCTCAATATGGTCATCCGGTTCTGATTCATATTCCGATGGAAGGTACCGGTGTTCAAGAAAGTAAATGCATCACTACTAAAAGTTCTGCTGAGGAAATTATTTCACTGCTGGATGATTTCTATGCTCAACTTCCTATGGCAGTGGGTGCTAACAATCATCAAGGCAGTACCATAACAGAAAATAGAGAAATTATGACTATTATATTAGACTGGCTAAATCAGCATAAGCTCTTTTTTGTGGATAGTGCCACCAGTAAAAATTCCGTTGCTCAACGCTTAGCTTATTCTCGTGGTTATCCTGCTCTGAAACGAGATATCTTTCTTGATGTGCCCGATGATACAGAACAAACTTTAGCTGATAAAATCTCATCCTTAAATAAATATCAGGGAAGAAGAGAACCTATAATCATTATAACTCATTGCCATAACGAGAATAAATTAGCCAATCTCCAGAGATTCATCCGTGAAATCAGAGGTCAGGGTCTACATTTAACCAGCATAATCAACGCTAAAAATATATCCGCTTAATGTCCAAACCAGTAAATATTGTCTTCAGTTAATTCCAGGTTTTTTCCTGTTAATTATATCCATATAAAGTTATATCTTATTCTTAATTCCTTTGGGTAAGAATAAGAATGTAAATTTATAAATGTTTGATAATTATTATTGAGAATACGGTATAATAATTGCTTTAATCTTAAGAACAGGAATTGAGGAGGTGGAAAATGAAAAGAGCAGGTCTTATCTTTTTTTTGCTTTTGCTCTCTTTGGAAGCATATCTCAATTCTATAACTTCTAATAGCAATATTAAAACCACTTCCAATTCGGGACAATTTTTGGATAACGAAATCCATAATGAGATTAGAGATTCCTATTTAACCATAAATCAATACTACCAATTTATGCAGGAAACAGCTAATAATTATGCTAATATTTGTCGTTTGATTAATGCCGGAACTTCCGTTCAGGGCAGACCAATATACTTTTTAAAAATCACTGATAATCCGGATATTGAAGAAGCTGAACCTGAATTTAACTATCTATCCACCATTCATGGAGATGAGATAGTGGGTTATGATTTATGCATTCGTTTAATACAATTATTAACGGCCGAATATCATACTAATCCCCGGATTGCCAATTTAGTTAACAATATAGAAATCTGGATTTGTCCCTTACTTAATCCTGATGGTTATGTGCTCCATAGAAGATACAATGCTGCCAATATTGACCTTAATCGTAATTTTCCCCTTCCGAATGGGGAACTGCATCCTGATAGTAATCCCTGGGCTCCTGAAACAATTGCTTTAATGAATTTTTTTAACGAACATAATTTTGTGCTCGGTGGTGAATTTCACGGTGGTGAATGTATAGTCTATTGTCCCTGGTCATACACTCATTCATCTACTGGTGAAAATGAGCTTTTGTATCAGATTGCTTCAAGTTATTCAATACATAATCCTTATTTAGGGAGCAGTTTCTTTTATCCGAATAATGTTTTTATGGGTTCCATTTCTGTGCTTCTTCAGGGAACCTTGAATGATTGGTGTTATGCTTTCACCAGCAGTACTCAAATTACCTTTGAAATATACGAGATTAAATCACCACCTGCTTCAGAACTGCCTGGCTTATGGGATGATAATAAAGAAGCAATGCTTTACTTTCTGGAATCGGTGCATCGTGGAGTTTATGGAGTGGTGACTTCCAATACTGGAAGACCTCTGAAAGCCTCCATTTCTGTTCAAGATTGTAATAAAATAGTGTATTCAGATAGTGATGTGGGTGATTATTATCGTTTACTGCTTCCTGGAACATATAATATAACAGCTTATGCGGAAGGATATGAACCTCAAACAGTGCAAATAACTGTTCCACTATCTGGTCCTATTGAATATAATTTCGTCCTTAATACTGCAGAAATAGTGGATTTTAAAGGACAATTTAGAGATTTTGAAGGGAATCTTATTCCTTATGATACGGTTACTCTGAATACCATTCCCGCTATCAATACTTGTTTTAATAGCAAGGGGTTCTTTACTTTTAATGACCTCATTGAAGGATATTATGATATCCTTTTTCTTAATAGTGATGAGGTAGTCTATAATACAAATTTTTTGCTTACTAAAGAGAAAAATGAGGCAGTATTTACTCCAGTGGAATCTTCCATTATATTTGATGACCTCTGCGAAAATATGTCCAACTGGACT
>MWCN01000075.1 GCA_002070045.1 Candidatus Cloacimonetes bacterium ADurb.Bin211 | reverse complement strand
AATGTATTTAATAACATTAGAATTATTTTTTTCTCCTGTTCTTCATCGAGAATAGGAACATTAATAATACTGTTAAGTTCGGAAGCGAAATTTTCCAGGAAATCTTCTGAAACAATTGTGGGATTAAGTTTTTGATTTTTTTCATTCATATATTTTAAACCTAAATTATAGAAAACAATTAGAATCCTGCTGTTAGATCATCATATTGATCAATTACCCTTAAGAAACTATTCTGAATGCAATTTTTAACTGTACTAATTGCAATTCCAGTTACTTCCAAATCTTCCATGGTTAATGTACTTAGGTCTACTTCGGGACGTTCTTTAGCCCAGGCCCAAATGGCCTTAGTCCAAAATGCATATGGACTTCTTGCAGGATCAAAATCTCCTTCTGTGCCATATTGAACATAATAGCGATCTGCATATGTCTTGAAATCTTCATGATAATCAACAGTTAATTCTCGCCATAGAAAACCTAAATTTTTAGCAATTGCACCTATCCTATTGTTATGTGTTGTAATTTTAGGATAGGTGAATTTTCTCATTAAACTAGCTAATTTTGACTTTTGAGCCCAAAATACAGCATTATCTATTTTACCTGTAAAGGCTCCTATTCCATATTTAAAAGTTACTTTCATTTTAAAACTCCTAATAATATATTGGCGCCTATAGAAAAAGATAATAATATAATAGAAATGTCAAGAATAATAATGAATAAAAAGGAAAAAAAATATAAAAAGTAGTAAGATAGTAGTAAGATAGCTATAACAAAATGTATCCTTATATTAAAGTGTCTGCTGCACCGAGATTGAAAATCCATAATGGTTCAGAAAGAAAATTGGTATTAGGATCATACAATATTATTGCCATCCCAATCATAGGCACAACGCAGATAATACTCAGGCAAAGGAAGAGTGGAAGTGCTTTGCAAAATAATTTGATTATCAACTTCCACTAAAGCTGCTGCCCAGAGATTATCTGGATTGCTTTCAGGACTAAGAGTAAAATTATCATTAAAAGTCACTTCAGTTCCTGCTCCTGCCAAATTTAAATTATGATAGAGATATTGTCTTGCCACATTATTATAAGTTTCCATAGAATTCTGGGCTAAAAGCAAAATCAGTTTCTGATTAATCAAAGAAAGTTCAGGGTCAAGCATTTTAACAGTTACAGAAATGGCACCCGTTTCAGGATTAAAGCTGGTAATGTCCATCTTTAAGGGAGAAGCAGAAAACTTATAATTATCAACTATATCGCTATATGAACCGCTTTCTGGCGGACCTGATAATGATGTTTCCCGATTAAAAAAGATAGTTGGAAGAATATCTACTCCTAGATTGTTTATCCTCTCTCCTACGCTAACACTTCCTAGAACACCATCATCTTGAAAAAGATGGGCAGCAATAAATTCTCCTCTATTCGTGTTATCCAGGACCTCACTTAATTGCATCAATGCTGCATTACAATCAGAATTATCTTGAACTAAACATAATTCTGCCATAGTAGTGCGAGGAAAATAATTAGGATTAGCCATAATAAGAGCTACACTCATCAAGAGTATGAAGACTGGTATCTTTTTCATATGAAACCCCCTTTTTAAAAACGAGTATTTATTTCAAATTTTAAACCGGAAAATGGAGCTACATAACGGCAGATTCCATTACGGCAAACTTTTCCACCAGCTTCTTTCCCTACAAATAACAGGATATCAGTTTCCGGGAAAAGAGGATATTTTAATTGCACAGAAGGCATATAACGACTTTGAGTTAGGTGAGATAAATCTTTCCACCAGCTTTGTAAAGCCAGAGAACAGGAAAGTTTATTAAAGCTGGTATCAAGCTGAAACTTTGGTTCATAATGAGAAGTTACAACATCATAAACCTGCTTTTCAACTATTTTAAATTCTCCGGATAAGGTAAGAGGATTTTTCTTTCCTATAAGTTGTAGATTGAAACCCGGATAGGATTCCTTTTGCCAGTGACTATAAATTTCATCTATCTTCTCTATCTGACTGTAGGAAATAGAAGCAGTAGTTAAATCCTTATTCCAATCCAGACTAACAAAGAAATCATTCATCTTTACTTTACGATTGTGATTCCAGGCTTCAGCATAATCCAGATTGAAAGTCCAGTATTTCAAGAATGCAAAGCTCATCCAACCCTGCAAGCCTTCTTCATCCAGGCCAGAGCTCTGACTATCTACCAGGGTTTCATTATGATAATTGGCTAATGGAATATCCTGCAGATGATTAAAGTAATCAAAATCCTCATAGTACTTATAAGCTCCACCAATCTGTAAAGGACCAAAATAAGTGCTCAGATTGCCATAAATAGCAGTGCCATCATCATTACTATACTCTTTAAAGCGCTGAGCCAGCTCTAGAGAAGCGTCCATCCAATCCTCTTGAAAAGAAGCTCTTCCTCCGAAAATATTGTCTTCTTTATAGGAAGAACCTATAAATGATTGTAAAGAAAGAACGCTTACTCCCAGAGTTAAGGGTTGCAAAACTGGATATTGAAGGTCTGCTCCACAAGCCAGGTCAAGCTTTCCTCTATTTATGGGATTATTATATGCAGAATAAAGAGCTTTTACTCGTAATTTATTATCATAGACAAAGCGAAAACCATTAACTCTATAATCTTCGTCCATCTCCAGGTCCTGATAGCTACGAAAAATCAATCCACTGCCAAAAGTTTCTTCCATAGTTCCGGCATAGACCTGATAGTTATTTCGGTTATAGCTGGCATAAAGCTCTTTCCATCCAAGATTTAAACGGTCTGGATTAAGTTCTGCTAAAAGTTCACTTTGCTCAATGCTATATTTAGGGAGTTCAGCAATAAATTTCATACCGAAACTAAAATCTCTATAGACCAGATTAAAGGCAAAAGAATCGTAAAAGTAATTATGCAAGGAATCTGGAACTGCACGATAGACATAACTGGCTTGATTTAAGCCATTGATGGTTAAACCATTTTGCGCTGTGAGAATACTGATTCCAGCCAGAAAAATAAGCAGGATTAAAATTACTTTTCCTGGCAATCTGGACATTTTTCGGTACAGGTGCATTCTTCTCCCTCTTCGTATGCCAGTCCTAAAAGTTTACGAATCTTATGTTCATACTCTTTTTCTATTCCTGGTTCATATCCGAGATGGGAATAGACTATTTCTCCAGTTTTATCCAGAATAAAGGTATGAGGTGGATTTTCTACATTCAACTTTTTCGCTAATGTCTTATCCGGGTCAAAAAGAGTGATAAACTTATAGTTTTTACTTTTTAGATAAGCTTTTGCTTTAGGTTGAGCCTTTGGTGCATCCAGAGAAATTAATACCACAGTCAAGCTATCATATTTGTTAACCAGTTCCTGTAAAGCTGGCATAGCTTGTTTACAGGGTTGGCAATAATCTGCCCAGAAATCAATGATAACCGGTCCCTTCCCTAAAAGTTCGCTTAAGCTCACATTCTTACCGCTCTCATCAGGTAATCGGAAATCTGGCATTGGGTTAGCAATCAACACTGTTGTGAGAAGTAAGAGTAAAGTTAGTATAGCTAATCCTCTCATTATATTTCTCCTCTTTTTATTTTTTAGATTTAATTATATTATCAATGGCAATCTCTATTCCACTATGAATCTTGGCATTGTTCTCAAATACAGGAGGTTTAGTTTGTGCAAAAATAACGATAGCAGCATCATCAGGAATAGTTACTGACGAAGTAAAAGCAAAACTAATCGGTGAATTTAAATCTGCAGAAGTAAGAGTTTTACTTCCTTGAGCCAGCACCACATTCCGAACATTATCATAATTGGTGTTCTGGTAAGGAGAAACCTTATCAATCAAGGCATAATTCAGGTAAAGATTGGTTAAATTTAGTTCCTGATTTAGAAGTTGCAAAGTGATAGAACCTGTGACTTGTTGGTCATCTATCCTGATAACAGGATAGAGATACAGAAAATCAGCATCTTTCCCCAGTAAACTTTGAATTGTAGTATCATATTCTGCAAGAACAGCTGGACTATTCCCCATTAGAACAGTTTCTCCTTGAATTATAGAACTTGGAAAGGGAGGATAAGCATAATATTGATAAACCTCATCTCCAGGAATTGCCAGCTGGTCACTTATATGATGTTCCAGATAACTTATTCTTTGGGGATAAGCGTCCTGCCATTTATTCAATCTATTTTCCACCACAGGACAATTAGGACAGGTGAGAAAGGTGAAATATTCTATTATTATGTGCTCTTTAGTGGAAGGATAAGAACCCGAAAGTTGATTTCCTCTCAAGAGCCATTTTCCTTCACGCCGTACAATATGTTCAGCACGAAAAAGGCTATCAACCAGCACGGTTGATTTTCTATCAGTTGTTATAAGCAATCGCCAATCAGCTAAAGCAGTGCTATCGGAAAGCATTTCTGAGCTTAAAAGCGAAACCTCTGCTTGTGCTTGAGGT
>MWCN01000074.1 GCA_002070045.1 Candidatus Cloacimonetes bacterium ADurb.Bin211 | reverse complement strand
TCGACTGCTGCCTCCCGTAGGAGTCTGGGCCGTATCTCAATCCCAGTGTGGGCGACCACCCGTTAAGGCCGCCTATCTATCATCGCCTCGGTGAGCTCTTACCCCACCAACTAGCTAATAGACCGCAGGCTCATCCCTAAGCGATAGCTTTCACCATCCTTTTAAATGTACTCTCATACACTCGCATCCGGTATTAGCCCAAGTTTCCCTGGGTTGTCCCCGTCTTAAGGGTAGATTCCTACGTATTACTCACCCGTTCGCCACTCTCAAACTCTATCTTACGATAAAGTCCTACCGTCCGACTTGCATGCCTAATCCACGCCGCCAGCGTTCGTCCTGAGCCAGGATCAAACTCTCCATCATAAAGAATCATATAAATTGACAAGAGCTTTTCCTCGCATCCCCACTCTATAAAGCTTTTAAAGAACAGCGGTTCACTAAATTAACAATATCAAATATCAGTTTGGTCATATAGAATAATCTAAGCTTTTTTGTCAAGAATAAAAATACAATTTTTTTTTACTGTTTTGAGTGATAAATCTTTTTAATATGATTTAACTTATAAGATATCAATCAAATAGCACTACAATAAAAAACTATATAAATTTATGGAATTCCTTTCTCCCAGACTTCAGATAATAAGAAGCCACAAAGTTTATCATACTTCTAACTTTTTCCTAAAATGAGTGGAAGAATAATTATCCGTTATTTATTGAATATTATATTATTTAAACTCTGATACATGAAATTTAGGGAGAGTTTATATACATAACATTAACTGTAAGATAACAAAAAATCCTTGACTAATAATATGGAATTGATATATGAAAATATTAATAAATGACAAAATGGTGGAACAAATGAGAAAGATATGGTTAGCTTTTATATTATTAGCTATTTGCGTTATTACACAAGCAATAATAGTTGAAACAGCATCTTTACAAAATTTCCTTATTGGTGATGAGCCTAATTGTGCTTACGATAACTGGATTTCCCATTTAGCAGAAGGCATTGCTATTCCGGAATACAATTTATATGCACCTTATGACAGGCAAACCAACGGATTTGGCGATTTCCGACTTCCTACTGCAGATGATTTAGTTTATTGGAATAATATGTTAAATTTGTTTTTTGCTGGTGATTATGATGGTGCACAGGCTATATTGAATGCTAATAGTTGTCCCTATCAGATAGTAGAATTTCACGATACTGATTCAGGCAAAACACTTTATATGCTTCGTGAAGTTCCTAATATGTTATATTATGACGATAATGGGACGCAAGACACTTATGATGATGAATCAGGAGCGTTCACTTATGGCTGGGGTCTTTTTATTTATTATCCTGAGGGGACAAAACCTATTATTATAACTGTTCCTCATCCCTGTGATGATTTTCCCACACCCAGAATGGGACTTCTGGCATTTAATGTATGGAATGCGCAATATTTAATGATTAATGGAGCAGGACGGGAAGTTAGATGGACAAATCAAGGTTCCTACACCAATTCTAAATCCCTCTCAGATGCCTTAAGGAATCCCAATCATCCTTTTAATAATGTGTATAAGAAAGCAGCAGATAATTTGAGAGCAATATTCCAATGTCACGAATGGTCTTGCCAGATTCATTCTTATGATTGGAACAGACATCAGGGTTATGCCAATTGTCAGATTTCTGCAGGAAATCCACGTCCCTGTCCTAATCTTCCAATACGAGATTTATCTCCTTTAAAGAATGATTTGATTAATCATGGACATCACCTAATGATTCCAACAAACACTGTTGGAATACATAATGATGTCTATCTGAACGATTTTTATGGGGTCAATTATAGCATTCATGATTTTATATTTACGGATGGAGTACACACTTATCCTGTCAACAATCAGATTGATTTACCAGCATATGCACAAAATCAACAAATGCTATATTCTCAAGCGGAAACTACGGATTATGATGTATTTGAGCCCTTTTTCCATGTAGAGATGGATGAACTGCCTAATTCTTATCAAGAATCTTTGCATCAATACTATTGGTTTTATGGTTGGAATGAGCTTCTCAGAAAATGGGATAGGGAAAATTTATTCACCCACTTTCTTGAATATTATGGAAGGTGGATATATGATATAGAACCCGTCTTAGTGGCAATGTTTCAGATGGATGATGGACAAATACCTGTTGCACCATCCAATTTAACTGTCTTTAATCAATCTATAAGCACTGCGACCCTCAACTGGACAAAGGGTTCTGCCTTTGATTTTGATAGTTATGAAATATATTATGCAACCGAACCCATAGGGGAATCCAACTATCAAATCTTTGATCGCAATAATAGTGCTTTTTTAGCTTCACCGGATTGTGAAAGGATAGAAGTTACAGGATTGAATAATGCCTATAATTATTACTTTAAAATTCGGGCACGGGATAAAAATCAAAACTACTCGGGGTTATCTAATGAAGTCAACACTTCCTTAGCTCCAGTAACCGTTTCATCTCTATCGGCTTTTGGATTAGATGGAGTTGTGCGTTTATTCTGGCAGGTCAGTTCTCAGCAAAATAATCAAGGCTTTAAGATTTACCGTAAAGTTGAAGATGGCGAATATGTTTTAGTAGATTCCTGGTTAACTAATCCTGCTCTGTCCAATCCTTCTGCTTATAGTTTTGAATGGTGGGATAATAATGTGGTGAATAGAACTCATTATACATATAAAATAAGCTCTACTAATATATATAATATTGAGTTTTTCTACAATATTCCTGCAATGGCAGAACCTCGTGCTATTCACACGATTACGATAAGTAATAGTAGCGGAACACTTACAGACCAGATATCCTTTAGTGCCAATCCTTTTGCTACGGATGGATCTGATAATTACTGGGATGTGACCAAATCAACTCCTACTAATAATTATGTTTGGAACGCTTTTTGGGAACAATATTGGGGTAATAATGGCACTCATCTCTCTCGCGAAATCAAAGCTGATTATAATGTGGACAATGAATTGAAAACCTGGGTAATGAGAACTCGTTCTGATCAGTTGAATGAGACATTAACCATCAGTGTATCAGATAATTTCAGTCGTGCAGAAAAACTATATCTCTATGATGGAGGTAATGGAACTTACCACAATCTCTTAAGTGGACCTTATCAATATTTAAATTCTAATAGCTCTATTCGCACTATGACAGTATTCTGGGGCAATATGCAGCCCAAAGTGCTTATTACTTCAATGTCTAATAAGATATATCAAGGTGGAAACACAATTAATTTTAACTGGAATTATCAATATCCTTTCCTGGTAGACCATCTTGAACTTTCAATAATCAATGAATCTGGAAGTATATCACTCAGTTCATCCATTCCTAATAACCAGTATAATTTCTCCTGGACCGTTCCTAATAATGTTTCCGAGATGCAGGATTGTCGTTTTGTGGTGGATGCAGTTGCTATAGATGGAGTAAGAACACGTTTCTTGTCGGATTATCATTTTACTTTAGTACCACAGATGATTCTTGCTTACAATGAACCAGGATTAAAGATGCGTTCCAATCCCTGGTTAAACGCTGATTTAAACTTTGATCAGGTTTTTGGAGAGTCTCAAGCTTATGAATTAAGCAGTGAAGGTTTATGGATTCTAACAGATAATTACGATTTTGGAATACCTTACTGTGTGTTTAGTAATGATATTTCTTTTTACACGGGAACCTTCCCTATTCAAAGTGATGAATATTCCTTCAATTTAGTTCCTGGTTGGAATTTTATTCCAAATCCTCATTTATGTGCTTATGACCTTGAAGATTTAAGTTTCATGCTAAGAGATGAATTGTACAGTTTTAGCGATGTGCTGTCCCAAAATCTGGTTTCTCGGTCAATATATGTTTATCATAATGGAATTTATGAACCTGTCACTCGGATAGAGCCCTGGGAAGCTTTCTTTATAAGATACGATGGGACAGAAGAGCTACAGCCAGAAATCAGATTTTATCCTTTCTATAACGGACCGTCTGTTAGCCCTTCCGAACCAGCTTTCAAGCTCAAAGTCACAATGAATGAAGGTGCACCAAATTCTATTGAGCTAGGATTACATAAAAATGCCACGGATGACTATGATTTTAGATATGATCTTCTGAAACCATTTTCATTGCCTGATCTGGAAACAAATTCAATCTGGTTAAATCTTCCCAATTCTGATAGTACAGATAGCTGGGACTTATATAGCGAATATAAAGCAGAATTCACTCAACCCAGAGAACAAAAATTCTGGAATATCCTAGTAGAAGCTGTATCTATGGAACCAATAACCTTTAGCTTTGAAGTGCAAGGTTCAACTCCTTCCTGGCAGATATTGATAGTGTTAAATGATGTTTCTTATTTTGTGGGAAGTTCAGAAAACTTTGTATGGACCCCTCCAGCTCCTGGTATTTATGAAGGTTATATCAGGGTAAGTAATTATCAAGTAGGAATTGATGAATTTGTGCAAAGTCCTATCGTAGGTTTAAAAATCTATCCTAATCCATTTAATCCTGAGGTTAATATCTCTTTTTCTTCTTCTAACTTTAATAATGTGAAAATAAATATTTATAATATTCGCGGACAGAAGATAACGACTATATATAATGGAAAATTATCTGCCGGTCAGCATACTTTTCAATGGAATGGTAAGGATAGCAATGGTAATTCAGCAGCCAGTGGTATTTATCTTCTCAGAGTGGAAAGTGGAAAGGAGCATCGTACTTATAAAATGATTTTGATGAAATAGCCTTTATTTTAGAATATAAAAAAATCCCGGGTCATAAAACCCGGGATTTTTTTGTATAATTAAAATTAGCTTAATCTTTGAGGTTCATTTTCAAGGTAGTACCGAGAGCATAATTAGTGGGACCATCATTTGTTCCAATTCCTACTGCTGCATAGCCAGTTAAGGAAAGAACATCAGGAATAAGTTTAAATTCTACCCCACCATTAACTTCAAAACCCTTATCTATTAGTATGCCAGCAGCTCCAAAGGCAGAAACATTGCGAGTGATATCACCTTTAACTTTACCCACTAAAGATAGCACGGTATCATTATTATTGCTATAGGGATTATCCCAGTAAAGGTTTAAGGCATCATTGTGCTCATTAATACCATAAATATAAAGACCATTCTGGTAATAAGGAGAAAGAACTGCGATACCATTTTCAATAGCAAATAAAACATCTCCACTAACTACAACAGGACCAACATTAACATCAGCTTTAGCTGCAGCTCCTATTCCCATTTCCATATCTTCATCTTCTACAAAATGAAGTCCCATAAATACATTGGCATCGCAAGTTATTGCATCTGTATCATAACTTAAATAGGGCATTAGAGTAATATGGGTGTAATCTTTGTTTGTATTTACATAATCTGCATCCCAGCCCAGAGAAGCATAAAGACCCCAGGGGATGGGAGTTCCTCTTTGCATATTAAGAAGAAAGTAATTATAATCATCAGAATTAAATCTTTGTTTTTCTAAAGCTTTAATCCAGCCTACTTCAGTTTCAAATCCAGCCAGATTATCATTAGTAATCATTACACCGGAAAAAGAATCATCCAGGATTAAGCTCATATTGTCTTTCCAGTATTGTTGACCAACTCTGATATTAGTGTTTCTAAACCGATAATTAAGATAAAGTTCATAAGCACTAATAGGGACTGAGTCAGGTATGCTACCACCAAAGCCACCCCAAACAACATCTCCGAATTGAATAGTTGCTCTCATAGACAAATTAGGACGATACAGAGCATTGATACCCAGCAAGGTGCGGTTGTCTATATGGCCTCCATCTGTCTCATTTAGATCATTATCGACAGCAGCACGGGTACGATTTTCTCCATCAAACTCAAAATCAATTGCCGCTAGTAAACTGACTAGTAATAGGGGAACAAGTATTATTTCATTGTTGACTCCTTATTATATGTATTTATCTATATATTAATTATCCTATATCAATAAAGCAAGAACTAAATAATGGGAGGAACGATATTCAATTCTCTTTGCATCACTTCTATATCTTTTTTCAGATTTGGAATTATAGGAATGCCCTTTATTCTTATCTCTTTTTCTTTTTCATATTCTTTTTCTCCTGCTACCCAGATACGATCTTTACCAGGGAACCGACGGGAATTTTGCAGTCTGCGACAGATCTCGCCAGTTGTCTTTTTAAAACTATCCAGGTCTGTGAAGAAGTCAATATTAATAGCCATAAAGAAATGTCCAAGCTTATAAGGTGCTGCTTTTCCATTATCATCCTGACCTAATAATTGATCCAGAAAACAACCGTTCTGAAGAGCAGCACAGAGAATTTCTACCATAGTTGCAAGACCATATCCTTTATGACTTCCAGTAAGTTCATCAGTTCCACCCAGGGGAAGCAGAGAAGCTTTTTGTTTTACTAAATCAACCAGAAGACGATTTGTATCTGTATATGGTTTTCCTTCCAAGTCTATAGCCCAGCCAACGGGAGTTTCTTTTTCTTCTCTAGCATATTGTTCTATCTTACCCCTTTGCGTGATGGAAGTAGCAGCATCGTAGATAAAGGG
>MWCN01000073.1 GCA_002070045.1 Candidatus Cloacimonetes bacterium ADurb.Bin211 | reverse complement strand
GTTGATTAAACTTTTAGCAAAAGGGTCCCATTGGAAATTGGGCATTAAAGAACCTCCCTCCTTCTGCCTTAAAGGCGTTTTAAATTCAATCTCCAGAGAAGGACATTCTTCCGGCTCAAATTCCAGATTTATCAATTTCGGTCTCTTAATCTTATCACTCAAATGAGTAAAAAGGATTCTACCTTCCCTATCTTCTATGCTCTGAAGCTCCATTATGTAATCCTTCCCCTGAAGCATCAGCCTTCTACCATCCATCTTGATAATTGAATATAGCAATTTTTCATAGTGCTCACAAACCCAGCCAAAAAACTTAAATCTCGCCTCAATTATTCCTGGTTCACGGAACCGGGCTTGAATGATATAGGGATGGTATTGCTCGGAAGATGAATATTTCTTCTCAAAAAGCACATAATAAGTGCAATTCTCAAAGGGACATTCAAAACAATTGAGATTCTTTTGATAACAAAAATTGCTGCGTAAAACCCTGCCCCAGACCCCCCGGAGTGCTGATGATAAATCCCTATCCAATTCTATCTTTTCATCAATAGAAAAGGACGCCTTTAATTCTAAAAATAACATAGATATTACACCCATAAGTTATCTATTTAATTTCTTTGAATATTGTCAAGTTTAAAAAATATATTTTTTGGATTTTTAACACTATTATATTAACTCTATGGCTTAACAAAGGATAGGATAAGCTTTTATGACACGAAAAATTTTATTTAATACCCTACTTATTTTTACTTATCTGGATTTAATTACAATAGCCTCTATCAAGTATTCTGGTTAAGCGTGAATTAACAACAATTGACCTAGAGTTTGAATTGGCACTGTGATATAATAACCTTTTAAGTATTTTGATTAAGCTTGAATTTGCAAAAAATAAATCCCAATATCTCTTTTATTCTCTGTAGATGATTTTTTGAGTGAACTTTAAAAGTGAGATGATGGTCTCTTCATCTTTACAAGCACCTTAGAGCCTTCTTGGTGTGAAGATGTCCTCATTTTTACAAGCTTAGCAAAGCTTTTAAAAAACTAAAAAGAAATTTATCTATATTATATCCCCTTACATAGTTTGCTTCAATTTTTACTAAACTGGTATGCAAAGGTCCTCCTTTGCATCTTTTAGTGATCTCATTTCTCTCAAATGAATCATTTCAATTCTTACTCACTTGGTATGCAAAGGTCACCCTTTGCATCTATTATTAATCTCAATCCCCTCAAAAGGGTCAATTCTTACAACAGTAGCAAAGGAATGCTTAAAATTTATGCCATTATCGTCTTAATCCCCTCAAACGGGTCAATTCAATTCTAACTTTGCCACTATGGTCTAACGGTTAGGACGCTGGTCTCTAAGTCTCAATCCCCTCCAACGGGTCAATTCAATTCTTATGGACTCCAAGATCTATTGTTCTGTATTGATCTTGAGCCAGGGAAGTCTCAATCCCCTCCAACGTGTCAATTCAATTCTTACATGCCTCTAAAGACAAAGCCTTTGTAGGAGACCTAATAGAGTCTCAATCCCCTCAAACGGGTCAATTCAATTCTTACCTTCCTAGCGGAAGATGCTGGAATGATATCATCATAGAGTCTCAATCCCCTCAAACGGGTCAATTCAATTCTTACCTGAGATTGTTAGTGATCGTGGTAATATCCTTCTAACCGTCTCAATCCCCTCAAACGGGTCAATTCAATTCTTACTTTATGGTAACATCCATAAAGAGAAATATCCCATCAAGTTTGAGTCTCAATCCCCTCAAACGGGTCAATTCAATTCTTACAGCGGCGTTTTCAAGTGACTGTAGAGCAAAGGGTTGGAAGGTCAAAAAAGACAGTGATAGTAAAAAGGTGGTTGAGGGGGGGGGCATATTTTTTGACCTTATTTAATTGATTGAAAGATAGTGAGATATGATTTGGACAGTGATTTTGCTCTAAAATGGACTTAATTCCTTTATTTTTAGTTAGTTGTCCAAAATTGACCTTGCTCTGACAAATCACAGTCCGAACCTCCATCTTAATTCTTCTAATTTCCTTAAAATAAATCTAATTTTAGTTGTCAATGATTTTTAATTTTTACACTTCATTAGTAGAGATATCAGAAAAATTCAATGGAATATTAGGCATTATAAGTCTATGTTATTTGAATTAATTTATGTCTTTTTTAGATAGTTAAAACGCTTATAGGAAGGTAGCTAAAGAATTTTCCTATTATTACATCTTTAATATCATTTTTTAGAAACAGATAAAGGAATTAAAGGTATGGTAAGGTGACAACTTTAACAGATAGGGATACATCAATTAAACTGGTTCAATATCGCTAAAAGGGCTGGATTTTACGAATAAAAGTTAGAGTGATATTATGGATAAATTTGTAATTATCTCTCTCTTATCCAGTTCTCAGTATAAAAGGTAAGGATTAGCTAAGAAGCTTTAGGTATTTTATGAACTCTCAGTAAAATGAGAGTGACTTTTAGATAAGGTCTATAATAAGTAGTTAAAATTTTAGATAAGGAAGAAAAATTAGTGGAGCATTCATTACTTTTGTTAGCATTATCTGGAGAATATGTATAAAATGAATGAAAGAGATGAGTAAATATATCTTTCTTTAACTTAAATGATGATAACTTCTTCATCTTCAGTGTAGGTTCCGAGGCCGGATATGGCAATATTTCTGGCGCAATTTTTACAGAGGAGGTAGTAGCGGATGCTATCTTCTTCTGGTTTAATAAGTTTATCCAGATGAGATTTTTCTACATCCAGGTCAAAGACAATCCATTTCACTTTTCCCATAAAATCTAATTGATAAATACCCAGAGTTTGAATTCCAAGGAGATGATTACGTACAGCATTCAGATTCAGAGGTTCATTAACCGGAGTGTAACCATATTTCCCTTCATCGGAGACCCATTTACGAGTATAGCTATTTTCTCTACCCTGAAAAAGATTTATCATCGTGAGTAAATCAGCGTCAGAATAGATATCTGCTTGCGAAAAAGGAGTGGAACTTTCTGGAGAGGAGATAAATTCCTCTTTTTCTTCAGGAAGGACAATACCATTTTCTTGAGCAAGTTGCTGGATTAGCTCACGAAGCTCATTATTGGGATTAGTTTTTAGGAATTCCCATAAATCCAGATAATAAGGAGCGAAAGAGGGAAAATCTTTAATTCTGGATTGGATAAAGGAGAGGTATTTTTCAGAATCCTGATGAAGTCGTAAAATTCTTGCTTTCTGAAGAGCCGCATTATGTTCCTCTGGATTAGCTTGCAGGACAAGATCAAGTTGCTTTAAAGCAGCATCAATTTCACCTAACATCTGAAAATAGCTTGCTAACTCACATCTTTCGTTAACTGTCAATTCAGGTAGAGCTGAAATTTCTTCACATACTTTAGATGCAGTAGCAAAATCTTCATACAAAAAAGCAGAATTGAAAGCTATCCGATATTGGTGAAAACGAGAAGTTTTGGGTAGCTTCTGTTCAAGCTGTTCGGCATTAATAATAATCTCTTTCATTGTTTTCTCCTTAAAAATATATTTTTATTAGGTTTTGTATCCTTTGAGATAAAATCCTAACTCTAAAAATTGATATGTAGGGTAAGGTTGAAAAACCTGATAAAAATGTTTATATAGGATAGAAAAAATCTTTGTCTACTAAGCTCCGAAGAAGCTTTCTGGGTTAAGTTATTAGGGGGAAGATAGATATTTTATTAAGGAAAAGGGAAGAGATAGAGGAAGTTAAATTAGTGAAATGGCAAGATATTAATTAAGTAATAGTAAAACATAGGTGTTTATATTGGGTAAAATGAAAGATGAGATTCAATGTTTGTCTTTTATTTCAAGTAAGAAAAGCCTACCAGCTTTGCGAAAATAGATATTTAGCACCTCTTTTTGAGGAGGGCAATATATATCTTTGTCTACCAAGCTTAGAAGAAGCTTGCTATTAAGACATAGTCAAATAGAAAAGTTGTTTATTATTTGGACTTTTCATATGAAAAGAGAAAGAATAATCTTATAGTATAAGTTGCCAAGAAAGCTGATGCCACTGGTATGGTAGTAAAAAACTAGTAGAGCAAGAAAAGGTTGAAGTCTTTGCGAGAGGAGGATATCTCACAGCTCTTTATAATGAGAGCATAAACATTCTCGTCTATGGAGCTTAGCTTAAAAGGAAAGTGTTTCCTCCTGATTTGATAATTAAGCCTTTTAACTCAAGATTGAGAAGGATAGTAGATAATTTTCCAAAGCTATA
>MWCN01000072.1 GCA_002070045.1 Candidatus Cloacimonetes bacterium ADurb.Bin211 | reverse complement strand
TTAAAAATATAAAGTGCATTTTCAATAGCTAAAGAACGGTCAGCTAAATGAGGAGTATGAATTGCTTCGGTCATCATTCCCAGCAATTGAACCCCTTGATGAGTTAACTGACCTGCGAAATTAAACATAGCATCCATAAGATAGGTTTTGAAAATATTACCTGTAGCAAACTTTGTAGGAGGCATATATTTAACAGGATAACCGGGGAAAAGTTCACGAGTCAACAAAGCATGTGCCAGCTCATAAGTGAAGCTATCTTTCAGATCAGGATCAATCTCAAAAGCGTGACCTAATCCCATTTTCTCTGGTTTTACTCCACTCAATAGGGCAAATTGTTCATTAAGTAATTGAGAAGCGGTAACGGTGTAAGCTTTTTCAATGGCATCAGAGGTGGTTAAATAGTTATCTTCGCCAGTTTGAATTTCTATGCCAGCGTAAGCATTGATCATTCTGCTGAAATATTGGTCTAATAAAGTTCTTTTGGGGTTAATATCGCGGAACAAAATTCCATACATAGCATCATTTAACATATGGTCCAGTCGTTCCATTGCACCCATAGCAGCAATTTCCGGCATACACAGTCCAGAGGCATAGTTAGTTAATCCGATATATCTTTTTTCTGAAACGGAAACCTCATCCAGAGCATTTCGCATAATTCGGAAATTTTCTTGAGTAGCATAAGTGCCTCCAAAACCTTCTGTAGTAGCACCATAAGGTACATAATCCAGAAGAGATTGAGCAGTAGAACGAATGACAGCAATGATATCAGCACCCTCATAAGCAGCGGCTTTAGCTTGAATCACATCTTCATAAATATTACCAGTAGCAACAATTACATAAATAGACGGGATTCTTCTGGGTCCGTAGGTCTCAAGAAGTTGTTCTCTGGTTTCTCGCTGTTTAGCTATATGTTTCAGCATCTTATCTGAAAGGTCTTCCAGTATCTGATAAATTTCATCCGGAGAAGCAAAAGGTGTTTTAGTCAGGTCAAGATTTCCCTGGGCGATTTCCTCTGCAATCTGTTGAGCTGTCATTCCAGTGTAAATAATAGCATTAGCCAGAGGAATAGCTACGCCTCTAAGCAGAGCGTTTCGCTGCTGTAAATGGTCACATACCACATTGGGATAAGGAGTTCCATCTTCAGTTGCTCCATCAATTCCCAATAATCTTAGGACCGTACGTTCTATAGTGACAGAAGAGTAGTCATCAAAGAGCCATTTAAAAGAACCAGCAATAGAGGCTGCTGCTTTTCTGGCACGATTTTGCATTTCAGGGTCAAGTTCCAGTTTGAGCATTAAAAATTCTCCAATTGTCTAATTATATATTAATTGCACCATTTCTAGAGCACTCATTTCCGTCAAGGGAAATGGAAAACGATAAAGAATTCATTTTGCTTTTGCTTGACGAAAAACAAAGCTATTAGAAAGTGTAAAAATAAGTATACATAAAATTGAAAAATTCGGTCTATGACTTAAATTACGAACCTAATAAAAGGGGACAATAAAATGCCTTCAACTAAAGATGCCATCCAGAAACTACTGGAAAAAGAGCAAAAGGTGCTTCAATTAGGAGGACCTCAAGCAGTAGAAAAGCAAAAACAAAAGGGTAAACTTACTGCTCGCGAAAGAATAGACCTTCTATTTGATCCGGGCACATTTCGGGAACTGGATATGTTTGTGCAACATCGCTGTGATAATTTTGGGATGGATAAGGTAGAAATTGCTTCGGATGGTGTGATAACAGGACATGGTTTAGTCAATGGAAAACCAGTTTTTGCTTTTTCTCAAGATTTCACTTCTCGTGGTGGTTCTCTGGGAGAAATGCATGCAGCCAAAATTTGTAAGGTAATGGATATGGCTTTAAAAAATGGCTTACCGTTGATTGGATTTCAAGATAGTGGTGGAGCACGTATTCAAGAAGGTGTGGATGCTCTTAAAGGATATGGAGATATATTCTTCCGTAATTCACGTGCCAGTGGTGTTATTCCGCAAATCACCGCTATTATGGGTCCTTGTGCAGGAGGTGCTGTCTATTCTCCAGCGATGACTGATTTTGTGTTTATGGTCAAAAATACCAGCTATATGTTTATCACCGGACCTGATGTAATAAGAGCTGTTACTGGTGAAGATACCAATCAAGAAGAACTTGGTGGGGCTATGACTCATAATACTAAAAGTGGGAATGCACATTTTGCCTGTGAGAACGATGCTGATGCTATAGAACAGATAAAAATACTGCTAAGTTATCTCCCTTCAAATAATATGGAAGAACCTCCCAGAATTGAATGTGATGATGATCCCTGGCGTCTTTGTCCCAATCTGGATACCATAATTCCTGATAATCCTAAGGAAAGCTACAATATGCACGATGTGATAAAAACTGTAGTAGATGATGGTATTTTCTTTGAACCACATAAATACTATGCGCAGAATATAATAGTAGGTTTTGGTAGATTAAATGGAAGAGTAATAGGAGTGGTAGCAAGTCAACCTTTATTTCTAGCAGGTTGTCTGGATATAGATGCTTCGGATAAAGCTACTCGTTTTATCCGTTTCTGCGATGCTTTCAATATTCCTCTGGTGACTTTTGTAGATGTGCCAGGTTATCTTCCTGGTACTTATCAGGAGCATAATGGAATTATTAGACATGGAGCAAAGTTACTCTGGTGCTATTCTGAAGCGACAGTACCTAAATTGACTGTCATCACTCGTAAAGACTATGGTGGTAGCTATATTGCGATGAGTAGCAGACACTTAGGAGCAGATATGGTTTTTGCCTGGCCTACAGCAGAAATTGCTGTTATGGGTGCCGAAGGAGCAGCAAATATCATTTTTCGTAAAGAGATAGAAGCTGCAGAAGATAAAGCAGCCAAAAGAGCAGAAATGATTAAAATCTATGAAGAACAGTTTAATAATCCCTATGTAGCAGCCTCTCGCGGCTATATTGATGCTATTATCCTTCCTTCTGAAACCAGAAAACGATTAGTTGATGCTCTGGAAATTTGCTCTACTAAAAGTGAAAGTCTGCCCCCTAAAAAGCATGGGAATATACCAGTTTAATACATTTTAGGATTAACTAAATGAACGATAAGAAAAAAGAAGTTGCTGCTATTGCAGGAGTGTTAGCATTAATTACTGCAGAAGAAGCGGAAGTCCCAAAGCTTCCTCAGGGAAGAACCTCATTTCTGTGGCAAGCTTATGGTCGTCAACAGACAATGCTTTATCGTGATTTAACTCAAAGAAGATTAATTAAAAGACATAAATAAGGAGATTAAATGCAGAAACATGGCATCTTGAAATATAGCGAGATGCGCTATGAACCGGACCGTCCCAAAGCATCAAATCCAATCAAGATTCAGGACCTGACCTTTCGTGATGGACATCAATCCCTTTTTGCTACACGCGTTAGGACAGATGATTTATTACATGTAGCAGAGCTTATGGACCAGGTAGGCTTTTATTCTATGGAAGTCTGGGGTGGAGCTACTTTTGATGTTATGCATCGCTATTTAGGAGAGGACCCCTGGGAACGCATCCGTGTTCTAAAAAAACATATCACTAAAACACCATTCTCTATGTTATTAAGAGGTCAAAATCTGGTAGGATATCGTAACTATCCCGATGATATAGTAGAAGCCTTTGTGCAAAGATGTTGCGATAATGGAATTGATATCTTTCGTGTGTTTGATGCGCTTAATGATTTCCGTAATTTCCAGACTGCCGTAAAGGTTATAAAGAAGAATAATAAGCACTTTCAAGGAGCAATATGCTTCAGCCTCACTGAACAGAGAATGGGTGGAGAAATATATAATATAGAATACTATGTTTCTAAAGCTAAGCAATTGGAAAATATGGGAGCGGATACTATCTGTATCAAGGATATGGCAGGATTGATTGCTCCCTATGATGCTTATGACTTGATTACAGCCTTAAAAGAAAATGTTAAAGTTCCCGTGCATCTACATACCCATTTTACCAGTGGAATGGGCGATTTATCCTTATTTAAAGCTATTGAAGCAGGAGTAGATATAATAGATACCTGTGTTGGACCTTATGCCTATAGAACATCTCATCCAGCTATTGAACCGCTGGTGATTTCTCTTTTAGGAACAAATCGTGACACTGGTTTTGATATTAAATTGCTCAATACAATTGGCAAAGAAATGGAGGAAGACATTCCTAAATATTTGCAATTTGCAGATACAACAAAATTTAGCGTTATTGATACCGATGTCATTATCCATCAAACTCCCGGTGGTATGATTTCTAACCTAATAAATCAACTTCGTCAGATGGATGCCCTAGATCGTCTGGATGATGTTTTCAAGGAGATTCCAAGAGTACGAAAAGATTTGGGACAGATTCCTTTAGTTACTCCTACCAGTCAGATTGTAGGCATTCAAGCGGTTAATAATACCCTTTTTGATAGCTATGAAGGAGAATATTCTCATATCACGGAAGAAGTGAAAGACCTTTGCTACGGACTTTATGGCAAGACTCCTATGCCAATCAATCCAGAAGTGCGGAAAAAGGCATTAAAAGGCTATCCGCGAGGGGAAAAACCCATAACTGTCCGTCCCGGAGACATACTTGAGCCAGGTCTGGAAAAAGCAAAACAGGAAGCTGAAGGCTTAGCCAAGGATATAGATGATGTCCTTATTGTAGCTTTATACAATATCACGGGGAAGAAATTTCTGAGGATAAAATATGGTATAGAACCTATGCCAGAAGAGATGAAACCTATTACTCTGGAAGAGGTTAAAAGACAGCAGGAACTCTGTGAAAAAGCTAAAGCTGGTCTTCTGGTAGAGCCACCAGTTAAAAAGCAAATACCCAAACCAGAAGGTTTGAGGCAGTTTGATGTATTTGTGGATGATGAATATTTTTTAGTGGAAGTGACAGAAAAGGGTGTACCTCATATTGTCCACAGTGCAAAGATTGCTTCTTCTACTCCACAAGCGCAAGTTACTCAATCCTCAAATCCTCAACCTGTTCCTCAGTCTGGCAAAAATAATCCTCAACCTGTTCCTAATCAATCTTCAGCTCAACCTGCCTCAACTGTTGTAGAAGGAACCCCAGTCACTGCTCCAATGCCAGGAATGCTTGTGCGTTATGAGAAAAAAGTGGGAGACAAAGTGAAAGTAGGAGAAACCTTACTGGTTCTGGAAGCGATGAAGATGTATAACAATATACCCAGTCCAGTAGAAGGTACAGTTGTTTCCACACCTTTAAAAGATGGAGATAGCGTCGGGAAAGGTGATATTCTGATAGTTGTTAAGCCAGATTAATAAGTTGCCAATAAAGCTTCATATTAGAGAAACATTCTCGGGAGTGAGAGATGCAAGTTAAAAGTATCATAATGGATAAGGACCAGATGGAACGCACCATTCATAGGATGGCGCATGAGATAATTGAACAGAATAGAGGAATTGAAAATATTCGTTTTGTAGGTATACGGACCAGAGGAGTGCCCTTAGCCCGAAGATTGGCAGATTATCTTCGTCTGATTGAAGGTAAGGATATTCCTGTAGGAGTGTTGGATATAACTCTATATCGGGATGACCTATCTATGATATCTCATCAACCTGTGATTAAAGGTTCTGAGCTTGGTTTTGAGATTGAGGGTGCTTCCATTATTCTGGTGGATGATGTACTTTATACAGGCAGAACTGTTCGTGCTGCTATTGATGCCTTGCTGGATTTTGGTAGACCTCAACAGATACAATTGGCTGTCTTGATAGACCGTGGTCATCGTGAACTTCCTATCAAAGCCGATTATGTAGGTAAGAATGTTCCTACTTCTAAAGAAGAGATAATCAAGGTTTCTTTTGAAGAGATTGATGGAGAGGACTCTGTCAAAATCGTTTTGGTATAAATATAGAGCTCGCTGGCAAAGCTCTTATTCCTTACTTTGTATTGGATTAGATTCGGATATAACTCAGCTTCCAGAATGTGTGTTAAGTGAAAAGAACCCTATCTGGGAATTTAACCGAAGGATAATTGATTCTACTTATAGATATGCTTGTGCCTATAAACCTAATCTTGCTTTTTATTTAAGGGATGGCATGCGAGGATTAGAAGCTTTACAACTGACTATAAGTTATATTCCTGAAGATATTCCAGTTATTCTGGATTGCAAAGTGGGAGATATCGGTTCCACAATGGAACAATATGTTTCTACTTTTCTGGATATTATGGGTTTTGATGCTATAACGGTAAATCCACTTTTAGGCATTGATGTGCTTAAGCCTATTTTAGAAAGAGAAAAAGCTTTTGCTTTTGTGCTCACTCTCACTTCCAATCCTTCAGCTAATGATTTCTTTGTTCAAGAAAATATGGCAGTAAAGATAGCAAAATGGCTATCTCCTTTTCCTCTAGAAAAGATTGGAGCGGTTGTTGGTGCAACTCAGGTGAATCAATTGAAGGAAATGCGAGAGCTTATGCCTGGTCGCATATTTTTGATTCCGGGAATAGGTGTTCAAGGAGGAAATCTGGAAGCAGTGATGCGTTATACCAGAGATTCAGATGATTATCCTAATATCCTGATAAATTCTTCAAGAGGTATTATCTTTCAAGATAGTTCTTCCAAATTTGCTCAAGCTGCTGCTCTTGCGGCAGAAAGCTTACATAACAAGATTGGAGTCTATACTTAAGCAGTTCAGAACTATTTGACTAAACTGTTTTTAAGGTCAGAAATAAATTCCACAATATGTTTTTCTGTGGTATTGAAGCTACACATTAATCGTACCACATTTTTTGCTTCATCCCAGATATAGAAATGATATTTATTCATAAGTTTTTCAATGGATGGTCCCGGCATTTTGACAAATAATGAGTTTACCTGCACGGGTTGAATGAGTTCCACTTCAGGAATTTCCAATAGATTTCTACTAAAAAGAGTTGCCATTGCATTGGCTTGACTGGCATTCTTTCTCCATAATTCATTTTTCAGATACGCATCAAATTGAGCAGAGATATAACGCATCTTGCTATATAGTTGGGTGCATTGTTTACGATAGAACCTGATATCGGAGGTAAGGTCTGGTCTAAAACTAATTAATGCTTCGCCAAACAAAAGTCCATTTTTCGTTCCTCCAAAGCTAACAATATCTGCTCCAATATCTTTAGTAATATCTTTTAAAGAGCAATTCAGAGCTGATGCAGCATTAGCAAGTCTTGCACCATCTATCTGTAAGAGCATCCCTTGATGGTGAGTGTAATCAGCCAGAATCTTAAGCTCCTCTATTGAATAGAGTGTTCCGTATTCTGTGCTTTGTGCTATAGAGACCACTTTGCCCTGAGAATGATGCTGGTCTCTATTATTTAAAAGATAAGGACCTATCAACTCTGGAGTCAATTTTCCATCGGTAGTTGGAATAACCTGTAATCTTGCTTGGGTAAATTTTTGCACTGCGCCGCATTCATCTACATTAATATGAGCAGTTTGAGCACAGAATATAGCATTAAAGGACTTCACCAGGTTTTGTATAGCTACTACATTTGCACCTGTGCCAGTCATAACAAAGCAGGCTTGACAGTTTTCTCCGAAGAGTGTTTCAATTTTATCTAAAACCTCAAGGGTTAAAGTGTCTTCTCCATAAGCGGGAGCAAAACCTTCATCAGCTTTTAGAAGAGCTTTCCAGATATCAGGATGAACCCCTGAATGATTATCACTGCCAAAACTTACGGAAAACATTGTATCTCCTTATAATTTAATATAAATTATCATCTTCATCTTCAGAAGAATCATCAGGATACTCCAGATCGGGCAGGGCTTTCATCTTTTTTCTTTGCTTAAAGTGAGCAAATATTAGGATAATAGGCATTAAAATTAGAATAAAAGTGCCAAGACCAGTGAAGATATAAACATAAGCCTGCCTTTTACTTTCTACGGAAAAATCTTCATTGAATTGCCAAAGGTCCTTATGATAAGCATTGTAAAAAGCATCAGAAAAAATTGTTATCTTACCTATCCGATAATTATCAGCTACAATTTCCCAAAAATTTTTCCAGGATTCGGGGTTTTTATTTTTCATATACTGCACGGCATAATAGGAAGTTATATAATATAAATCCCAATCAGCAGGTTGTTGAGGATAGTTTTCTGCCAGTTTTATTAAGTCCATTTTATTGCCCCAGAACCGTTCTCTGATATAATAATAATATCTATCCAGTCCAAGTTGATTGCCTTGCTGGGTAGCCATTCCTTCATGAAACCACAGAGGTGCTTTCCTTAAAATTTCATCTAAAAACCAATGCGTATATTCATGCATTATGATACCATTATAGTTTGAATATATTTGCTC
>MWCN01000071.1 GCA_002070045.1 Candidatus Cloacimonetes bacterium ADurb.Bin211 | reverse complement strand
TTAATTGGAGATCATTGGCGAAAAAAAAGTGGTTTTATACCTGTAGGATTTAAAATATATTCAATTTTGGAACAATATTTTTATCCAATAGACATAGTTGCTGTAGCCAGACATAATCAAACTTCAAATACACCTTTTTGGCGAGATAAAGCCATTAAATATAACTTTTACCTTAGAGGTTTTAAATATTTGATTATTATGAGGAAAGAAGTTACAGAATAAAGTTATATATTATTATAAATCTTTTATGGTTTACCCACTTAGCAATATAATTAACTATATTAGTGTTATAAATAAGAAAACAGCTAAAAAATAGATGATAACCCTAATTCCTTTTGCAATATATTGTTTTTATGCGGAGTTATTATATGTGTGTTCAGGAATATTAAACTTTAGTTTTTTAATCTATAATTAGGATACATTTTAAAACTAGATTATAAAAAAAATTAAATGGTTTTATCTATTATGGAATGTATAACATTCTTAAAGAAAAATTAGCTAATTTTATAAAAAGGCAAAGACATCCCTTATGAAGGTCTCTGGTGCAAATCTCAACAATTACTTATTCCTTATATCTTAAAAAAGGGGAGATGTATGTTCTAAAATGATAAAATTTAGTTGACAATAATACAAATATACAATTAATGATTAGCATAAATTTAGTTAGAGGAGCACTATTATGCGGTATCTATTCTGTGTTTTTTTAATCCTCTTATCTTGTTTTCTAGCTGCAGCAACCATTGTTCCCGGAGGATATGTTAGTGGTATATGGAATGTTGAGGATTCACCCTATTTGATTAATGGTAATATAATTATTTCTGATGGAGAAAGTTTAACCCTTAATCCTGGTGTAGAATTACAATTTCAGGGATATTATACCTTAAAAATTGAGGGTAAATTGCAGGCAATAGGAACTCCCTCTGATAGTATTAAATTTAGCACTACATCCAGTGAGCAAAAATGGCGTGGAATTCTTATGCAGAATGTTGCTGCAACCAATGATTCTACTATATTGCGTTATTGTGCTTTTAATAGGGGAGATGCAAAACTGGATATTCAAAACAAAAATGGAGGTATAATCAGAGTTTTAAATAGTTCTAAGCTGTTTATAGAACATTGTTGTTTTAGTTATGCTACAGCGGATAGTGGCGGTGCTCTGTATGCTAAAAACAGCACTTTTAGGATTAAGGATTGTATTTTCCATAATTGTTCAGCAACCTATGAGGGAGGTGCTATTTTTACTTCTCTTCCCGATTTGAACAATGAAACTTCTCTTTATATAGAAAATTGCACCTTTAAAGCTAATAATGCAGAAAAAATGGGAGGTGGGATAGCTTTTAACGGAGGAAATCATTATCTTATAACTAGTAAATTTTCTAATAATTATGCACGAAATGGTGGAGGAGGGATTGCTTTCAAAAATAATTGTCACTATCTTTGCTTGAATAATCTTATCGTCAATAACGGAACTTCTCATCAAGGTGGAGGAATTAATGCCTCATCTTATGCTTATGGCAATCTTATCATAAATAACACCATCTGTAATAATAATGCGAACATAAATTATCCCAATGAAGGACCGGGAGGTATTTATATTAGAGGATATGCCGGGTGTTATAACAATATTATCTGGGGAAACAGTAGTGCTCAGGGACAAATTGGAATTAGAGTTAATGGAACTAGCCAATTCTATGAATATAATGATATTGAAAATGGTCTGGCAGCTTTTAATATTAGCTGGGAAGGAGAACCCTGGTCCGACAGTCAATATGGTGAACACAATATAACCGGGTGTCCAGAATTTATTCAACCGTCTATTAGCAATAGCATAAATACGGATGGTTTAGCATCAGATTGGAGATTAAATCAGAATTCACCTTGCCGTAATGCAGGGAATCCATTAACCGATGTTTCTCTCTATCCTTATGATCTTTCTGGTAATCCTCGCATTTTAGAAAACGGCATTGATATTGGAGCTTATGAATACAGAAATATGAGCATTCCTCAGATTCCGCAAAATGTTAGAATTATAAAGAATTCTGAATCTTTTTATCTAAGCTGGGATCCTGTCACTCAAGCTCTGGATGGAACTCCGATTTCTGCTATTTCTTATAATATCTATAAAGCATTAACTCCCTGTGGAATATGGGAATATCACGGCTCTTCTTCCAATACTTTTTTTATCTTAGATGCAGAAACTCATTCGCAAGCCTATTTTAGAGTCTGTGCGGAGAGTAACCCCTGATTAATTTGTTGATTATGCTTCCATTAGCATGTTCTTATCCTATAATTATCAAGGTTATCTTTAACTTATGTCCAATTTCGGACATAAGCTGGACATAAGCTGGACATAAGCTGGACATCAAAGCAGAGGAACAGGATAAGAATAAAAAAAATTAGCTTTTTTGCTTCAATAAACTAACCATTTTTAATTATATATTGAGTCCTTGATTTATCCTTGACTGAAATCAGAGAAGAAATTTTAAGAAGAAAAGAAATGAGATAAGGAGATAAAATGCGGAATCTGGATTTGAATAAGGAAAAAGTAAGAATAATAGATTTTATACGCAACTATTTATCAAATGCGGAAAGAGATAGATTAGTGGTAGGTTTGTCAGGAGGTGTAGATTCTGCTGTAAGCACTGCTCTTGCAGTTGAAGCTATAGGAAGTTCAAATGTTACAGCGTTAATAATGCCCTATGAAACCAGCAATTCCGAGTCTGTGGCAGATGCCAGTGAATTAGCGAAACAGCTCGGAATTGATTACCAGATTATAGATATAACTCCAGTTACAAAAGCATACTTTGAAAATTATGCACCTGAAGCAGACCATCTACGGATAGGTAATTGGCTTGCTCGTATCCGAATGTGTGTTCTTTATGATTTTAGTGCTAAATTGCAGGCACTAGTTCTGGGCACCAGTAATAGAACAGAACTTATGATAGGCTATTTTACTCAATTTGGTGATTCTGCTTGTGCTTTTGAACCTATCGGTCATCTTTACAAAACAGAGGTCTGGAAACTGGCAAAGATTCTAAATATTCCCGAAAAAATAATAAATAAGACTCCTACGGCAGACCTTTGGCCCGGTCAATCTGATGAACAAGAAATAGGTATTTCCTATCCTGTGCTTGATGAGATAGTCTATGAATTGACAGAACTTCATTTAAGTATCTCCGCCACAGAGAATTTATCCTATCCAGTGGAACTTTATCAAAAAGTGGAAAGAATGATTCAATCCTCTGCTTTCAAACGCAGAATGCCACCTATTTTAGAGTGATGAAAGATGCTACTTAGCAAAGAACGCTGTTTTCGTTGTCACTCAGAAAGGGCAGTACGTAAATGTCCTCGTTTCAAAGATAAGCTGATTGGTTGGAAATGCTGTATGAATCTCAGAATAGATTTACATTGTCCTTCCTCCTGTCCTTATGCTGCTCAATTTGATGAATCGCACACCAGTCCCTTTCCTGCTTTTCGTTCTGATTCTAATACTGAGTTTGTGCAAACTACCCAAAAATTTCTGGATTACTGGTGCTATAAAAGTTTACCAGAACTGGATGGTATAAGTCCAGCTGAATTTGCTCGGCAAGATAGCGATAAAATGTTGAAATGGCTTCAGCAATATAAGTACCCGGCAAACTTTCCTCTCTCCTATTTAATGCAAAAACTCAATATTCCACACGAAGAAATAGAAGAACCGGAATCTCCTGAAACGGTTACCTTTGCCTTTTTTGATGCAGTTATAATGCAAGAATGGGAGAAACTTCGCTCCTTTACCGTCAATGATGTTGATTTTGACCAATTTGCCGAACTTTACACCGGAATTATCTCTGCAGTCCCTGAATTGAAAAAAACTAAATCCTATTCCATCCTCCATGCTGGGGCTGCTGATGATGGAATCAGTGCAATGGTAGTTCTTGAGCTTAATAATAAAATTATCTGGGCGGTTCTACTTACTTCTGCCACTGGAAGATGGAAGATACGGCAAAACTTTAATGGTGGTCCTCATCTCTATTACGAACAAAATCAGCTTTTTCATAATCTGGCAGAAGCACTTGCTAATGGAAAAGAAGAAGAAGCCTGGAATCTCTTAACTACCAATATGCCAAAATTTCCTGATTGTGCCGATCTTTATTACTATCGTGCACTTTACTGGCAGCTGGCTAAACAACTTAACAAAGCAAAAGAGGATTTCTGGAATGCTCTTGCTCTGGATAATCATTTCTTTGCTGCTGGATTTGCCCTCTCTACTTTGTACCTGCATAATTCCGAATTAGAAAAAGCTCGTGAACTGCTAAATTTTCTCCATCAAGAAAAACCGGATGAACTTAATGCCTGGAATAATCTTGCTGCCTGTGAAGCTGGGTTAGGTAATCTTGAACTGGCAAAAAATATGTGGCAACAAATCCGACAAATAGCACCAAATTATGAACCAGCCAGGAAAAATCTTGAAAAATACAATAGCTGACCCCTCCTTTTTTATGAAACAAGCTATCCGACTTGCTGAAAAAGCAAGAGGAACCTGTTCTCCCAATCCCTTTGTTGGTGCAGTAATAGTGAAGAATGGTAAAATCATATCAGAAGGCTGGACGCAAAAATATGGTGAAGACCATGCGGAAATTCAAGCTTTAAAAAAGGCAGGAAAATCAGCCAGGGATGCGGATTTGTATGTTACTCTGGAACCCTGTGCTCATTATGGTAAAACTCCTCCTTGCGCTGATGCTATTATAAAAGCTGGAATAAAAAGAGTTTTTATCGGAATCCTGGATCCCAATCCTCTGGTCAATGGTAAGGGTGTGAAAAAGCTTCTGGATGCTGGAATTGAGGTTACTTCTGGAATAATGGAAGAAGAAATAAACCGACAACTGGAATATTATCTTTGCCGAATACAGAAGGGAAGACCTTTTGTCCTATGGAAAGCTGCTCTTTCTCTGGATGGTAAATATGCGGCTCAAGATGGTTCTTCTCGGTGGATTACCGAAGAATCTTCCCGCATAATTGTTCATCATTTAAGAGAAGAAGCGGATGTAATTTTAACTGGTATTGGCACAGTTTTAAAAGATGACCCGATGCTTAATGTACGATTACCAAAACCTATCAAACAACCTTTGCGAGCTATTCTGGATCCCTATCTGGAAATTCCGCTAAATTCTCAGATAGTTCGTAGCTTAACAGAATATAGAACCGCTATATTTTGTGCCCCTAGCAGAGAAAATTCACCGCATGCAGAAACCCTTTTAAGTCTTGGAGCAAACATATATCCAGTCACGGCAAAAGGAAAGATTCTATGTCTTAAAGAGGTTTTAGGGATTCTTCATCAGCAAGGAAATTATCTGATTCTACTGGAATGTGGAAGTCAGTTAGCTTCCTCATTTTTTTCCGAAAAGCTGATAGATAAAAGCTATATATTTTACGCCCCTAAAATTCTGGGAGGCAATCAAGCCATATTAAATGAATTGGATTTACCCGATATCAATTCAGCTATTCATTTAAAGGATGTTTTATTAAAAAAAACAGGTGAGGATTGGTTCATTATCGGATATCCAGTTTATTGATAGCTTTTATTTTTTATCCGTTTATCATATTTTTATAAAGATGAGTTATTATAATTTAATAATGGAGGAATAAATGAAGATTATCCAATTTGACCAGGTGCCTCTGGAACCTGTAAATGCTGAAGGTGCCAAAGGAGCACAAATTCGCTGGCTTATAGCTCAAAAAGATGGAGCTCCGAACTTTGCTATGCGTATGTTTGAAATACAACCCGGTGGACACACTCCTTATCATACTCATGAGTGGGAACATGAAGTTTTCGTGCTCAATGGCACTGGTGTTTTGAAAACTGATAAAGGTGAATTACCCTTTGCTGAAGGAGATGCAATCTATGTGGATCCGGGAATTACACATACCTTTAAAAACACGGGAAAAGATGTTCTGAAATTCTTGTGTGTCATTCCTCACGAACATCCAGTTCAGAAAAAGGTTATCAATCCCTTTGCAGAAGAAATAGCTAATAATTGTTAGGAGAAAATAATGTTAACTGAAGAGAATAAGCAATTCTTCCAGAATCTCGTCTCTGCTCCTAGTCCTTCCGGTTTTGAAGGACCAGCTCAGCAAGTGGTAATGGACTTTCTTAAGCCTTATGCGGATGATATAAACAAGGACCGAAATGGTAATGTGATAGCTTTAAAGAAGGGAAGTGGAAAACTAAAAGTTATGGTAGTGGGACATTCCGATGAAATTGGCTTTATTGTTAATCATATAGATGACCAGGGTTATGTCTATGTACACACTCTTGGTGGTTTTGATGTTAATCTGCTTCCTGGTTTGAGAGTAGATATTTATCATCAAGGGAAACCTGTAAGAGGGATAATAGGTAAAAAACCTATTCATATGCAACGCGGCACAGAAGAACCTCCCAAACTTAAACTGGAAGACCTCTGGATTGATATTGGAGCATTATCTAAAGAAGAAGCAGAAAAGAAAGTTGCCATTGGAGATATTATAACCTATCATAGCGATTTTGAAATGCTCTCTGATGACCTGGTTGTCTCCAAGGCTACCGATAATAAATGTGGAGTATATGTAGCTGCAGCAGTGATGAAAGAACTAAAAGATAAATTTATAAAAGCAAATTATTACGCAGTTTCCAGTGTGGGTGAAGAAACCACAATGCGAGGGGCAAGAACCAGTGCCTGGCAAATTGAACCTGATATTGCTATCGCCGTAGATGTGACTTTCACTTCGGATATTCCTGGAGCAGACAAACGTATCTTTGGCGATGTCTCTTTAAGTAAAGGTCCTACTATAACTATTGGTGCGGCAATGCATCCTGCTATTAATGATAAACTAATCGCTTTGGCAAAAGAGCTCAATCTTCCTTATCAACTTGAAATTGCTGCAGGACGAACAGGAACGGATGCTGATGTTATACAAGACATTAAAGCTGGCACAGCTATGGCAGTTATCGGTATTCCCAACCGTTATATGCATTCTCCTAATGAAGTGATTTCTTTTAAGGATTTGGATACAGCGGTGCAGCTGATTACTGCTTTTATAACTTCACTGGATGATGATTTTGACCTATCCCGATAAAAATATAGATTAATTTCAGGATATAAAGCTATGAAAGCAATTTATACATATGACGATGAACATCTGGGAAAAAGCTATATAGTGATTCCCAAGATACGAGAGATATCCAAGGTTTTAGGAAGTGTGGTAATAACTTTTGATAATGGAGATAAAAGAACCTTAGCCGTGGATGACCCTAATGCTGCCATCCAGCAAATGCTTGAAGCTATAGAGAATTTTTATTCCTGAGAGAATTAACGCAATAGCTCCTGAACTAAAAGAGGTATCATAATCTCGTGATGACCTATAAAGTAATATCCTTTGCCTCCATTTTCTACGGGGCGACGCACTATATTCTCCAGTTCTCTATACTGTAGATTCATATCAAATACCGCTGTAGTAAAATCTTGAATAGTGCCATAAACATTGCGAGCAATAGTTAATGCCTTGAGAAACACTTCTGGAATAAGGACGGCAGAACCCATATTAATGAAAACTCCACCAGCATTTAGATTCTTAACCTGCTCGCAGAAAATACGGAAGTCCCTCAAGCTGCAATCTCCGATAGCTTTGCCATTTGCATAAGGTGATTGATGGGTGATATCCGTTCCTAAAGCAATATGTACAGTAACAGGAATATTATACCTATAAGCTTGTCCTAAAAGAGAAAAATCTGCATTTGGTGCTTGTTCAAGGATTGCTTTTCCTAAGGATTCGCCATAGCCCAACTTTTCTTCACTAGCACGGATAATAATCCGGTTTATAGTATTTATGGTTTCATCTGCCATACCGAAAGCGCCATCTGCCAGTCCCTTACTCACATCCTCAGAGGTTTTTCCAAAAAAGGCAAGTTCAAAGTCATGAATGGTGACTGAACCATTGACTGCAAAACACTTAACAATTCCCTTTTCCATTAGTTTTATCAGTAATGGAGCTAAACCACATTTAATAATATGTCCACCTAAACCGATAATAAAGGTTTTATCAGAATCTCGTGCCAGACGACAACGATGAATAAATTCTTTGAACTCTGCACCTTTGAGAATATCAGGCATACTATCTATTATATTATCGGAAACCTTGGCAAATGAGATAGTATCTACTTTACTAAATCTATCCTGAATAGAAGTAAAATGAATCTTAGAAAGGTCTATTTCCTGGTATCTGCTCATTTTTTCCTTTTTAGGTAGCGTTCTTCTTCACTGAAGATACAGCCACAATATTTTTGCCGATACAATTCTGCTTCCTTAGAAAGGCGAACTCCTACTGACCATAAAGGTCTCCAGTCCCTATAGAAAAAAGGTATATGCTTTTCTTCTGCTATTTCTTCTCCAATTTCTTTTATCAGGTCGTGCTTCTGATATATGCTATATAAAAGAGTGGTAGTAAAAGCGTCGTATCCTTGTTCTAATGCAGTTTGTGCCGTCATTTCTAATCGGGAACGAAAACAATATTCGCACCGTTCTTCAATATTGGAAGCAACTCCTTTAACAAAATTCCTCAATCCATAATCGTCTTTCAAGACAAGGAATATGCCTTCCTTTTGGACAAAGGATTGTAAGGTCTGAAGACGCATTCTATATTCCGTTACAGGATGGACATTGGGATTATACCAGAAAGAGCTGAAGGAAATACCTTGAGCTTTTAGCTCGTAATAAGGAGCTATCAGACAGGGAGCACAACAGGTATGCAATAAAAGATGCTCTGGTATATACAAAGAGTCCATATCCTATTTCAAAGTTGCAAGGATTTAATATTGTTTAAGCAAAGCGGAAGCAACGATTCCTCTTTGAATCTGATTGGTGCCTTCATATATCTGCAAGATTTTGGCATCTCGCATCATTTTTTCCACAGGATATTCTTTCATATAACCATAGCCACCAAGTATCTGAACAGCATCAGTAGTTACTTTCATAGCCACATCCGAAGCAAAATACTTACACATAGCAGATTCTTTGCTGTAATCTTTGGCACCGCTATCAATTAATCGGGCAGTCTGATAGACTAAAGCTCTGGCTGCTTCAATCTCTGTTGCCATATCAGCTAACATAAATTGAATAGCTTGAAAAGAAGAGATGGGTTTTCCAAATTGTTGTCTTTGTTTGGAGTAGGTTATAGCGGTTTCAAAAGCACCTCTGGCAACACCAACAGCTTGAGCTCCAACCATAGGACGGGATTTATCAAAGACCTTCATTGCAATAATAAAACCCATACCTTCTCTTCCAATGAGGTTTTCTGCAGGCACCACACAATCTTCAAAGATAAGTTCACGGGTGGCAGAAGCACGAATTCCCATTTTATTTTCTTTTTTCCCAAAGTTGAAACCAGGAGTCCCCTTTTCTACGATAAAACAGGAACAACCACGAGCACCTCTGGTCTTATCAGTCATAGCAAACACACAATAGATATCAGCTTCACCACCATTGGTAATCCATTGTTTAGTTCCATTAAGAATGTAGTGGTCTCCTTCTTTTCTAGCAGTGGTTTCTATTGCACCAGCATCAGAACCAGCATTAGCTTCCGTGAGAGCAAAAGCAGCAAGCTTTTCTCCGGCTGCAATCTGAGTTAAATATTTTTGTTTTTGCTCTTCCGAGCCAGCTATCAAAATAGGATACATACCTAAACCGGTAGCTCCAAAAGCAAGAGATATGCCCATATCAACAGCACAAAGTTCTTCTGTTACGATTGCTAAATCCATAACTTTTCCGCTGATTCCACCATATTCTTCTCCTACCAGGATGGCAAAAAGGTCACTTTGACGCATTACTTCAATTATATCCCAGGGGAAAATTTCTTCCTCGTCATATTTTTGTGAGACTGGTTTCATCTTTTCATTAGCGATTCTTCGTGCTATTTCTTGCATTTCTAATTGTTCTTCGGTTAGAAAATAATTCATCTGAGAACTCCTATCTATTTTTTATTAATCTACTTTCTATTTAAAAAGCGTCAAGTCAAGCAAAATTTGAACATCATCAATTCTCAATTAACAATTTGCCATAATCATTCTTTGTTTCCTGGATAATTCTATAAAGATAGATTCCGGGAGAAAGCGTTTGAGGTAGAATAATTGGGGAAGTCTCTTTTAATTGTGTCTTATAGACCAACTGTCCTCTTATATTATAAAGATACAGCTGACTGGAGGAGGTAATTTTGGCTGAAAAATGTATTTCTTTCCCAGAAGAATATGGATTGGGATAAATCTTTAGCCGGGGAACTATATTACATTCATCTTCTAACGATGATACTGAAGGTGATACCATAAGGTCAGTAGAAGAAATTCCCACCATATAAGTGCTTAATAAATTAAAATCATAGTCATAGACTGTAATCGTAGAATTAGAAGTCCAGTCTTGATTCAATAAAGCTAGTATATCTTGATTACCAGCCACCATAAAAGCATTATAGTTCATAGGATTTTGATAACTATGATAGATTTCAAAGGTATGAGCATTATAACTATATAGCGCATTACTCATACCTTCTCCAACATAAGCAATTCCTAAACTGTTTATCCAGATATTTCCAGGATGTCCTCCAAGATCAAGTCGTTGAGTAAGAGATAGGTCTTCCAGATTAATGATATCTATTTTTCCGGATATATTATTCCAGTTTCCCGTGCAGGCTATATGCAAGTAATTTCCAAAGATACAGGCAAACTGAGGATTAGTCCAGACAGGTATGGTCTCTATCACAGAGAAAGAATCAAGGTCTATCACAGATATAGAACTATATGCATAATTGTATTGGTACCCTCCCGTGTTGCAAACATAAAGTCTTGAACCATCAGTACAGATACCTTCTGGTGCTTCTCCAACGGTTAGGGAAGAGACCACATTGTTAGTTAAGAGACTAATTTTATAAAGCTTATTGGTAAATAAGCCCGTTACATAAAGATAATCTCCCACTTTAAGCACATCATAAGGATTGCTGGAAGCTGCTACTGGTAGGAAATTTAAATGAGTGCCAGTTGAGCGAGAAATAACCTGAATAGCATTATCTCCAGAACATACTACATAGATATTATTATCATCCATATCCATAAGATTGGGAGTTAGACCTAACTGAGCAAAGGTATTATTAACTATTCCGGTCTCTGTATCTATACGAGAAAGAGTGCGTGAGACAGAATTTAAGACATATATTTCTGTCCCCTTTAAAGGAATAAGCAAAAGGCAGATAGATACTGCCAAAAGAGTGATTTTTAGTTGTTTCATTTGGTTCACCTTATTCTAATTATATTGAATAGGGATGAACTACTTTGCCATTCTGTTAATGAAACCGTATAACAGAGATGTAATTAGTGGCAGGTTTCCTGGCTTACAGCGGCTATATGGAATCAGCCTTCCCATTATTAAACAGTGACTGATTCAGCCATTTTTGCTGCTTACAGTGGCGGTTTCCGCTCTCGCTTTTCACGAGATTCCCTTTTACCTATCAAGTAGCACCATCTATTCTGAGTTCAAGGTTTTTCTAAATTTGTTTTATGTCAATGACTAATCTGGTGAATTCAAGTCCTCTTTCTGGTTGTTACCTGTATTTTGAAAGCTAAAAATAAGCAGTTATAAGAAAATCGGTTAAAAGAAAAAATAAAATTACATCTGACTATTTCTCAACACTTTCTTAACTAAAGAGACAAGAAAGAGATAAGGTGGAAGTAAAAAAGAGTTAACTTAAATAAATAAAGCATATTCTTTTCGTTTACTTTATTGTAATTATCGTAAAGAATATGCTTTATTATTATTTAAATAGATATGACTATTTCATTAATATCATTTTACGAGTGGAAGAGTATTTTCCAGAACGCATACGGTAGTAATAGATTCCACTGCTGACTGGAGAGCCATTCTGGTCTTTTCCATTCCAGGTAATCTGATGAAAACCTGCTGGTAACTCAGTGTTTAAAAGAGTTTTAACCAGCTGTCCCTTTTGATTGAAGATATCCATAGTCACAAAGCCAGCATTCGCTAATTCAAATCTTATGGTAGTTTCAGGATTAAAAGGATTAGGGTAATTGCCATACAAAGTAGTAACCAGTTGAGGTATGGTGCTATCATTATTTGGAGTTGCTTGATAGATATTTCCGCTACGATTCCAGGTTCCCATATAGCAATACCATTCATAAGATTGAGCTGGACGCTTCACATCTATTACAAAGATAGATTCATCGTTAGGAATTACAATATCAAAATCGCTATCTCTATCTATATCACTTAAAGCAGCAGAGACTTTTACATTACCACCAAGTAGAATAGGGAAATTAGGAGATTCAGTGCCATCAACTCTCACACTATGAAGATAGCCATCGGCATCTCCAAAGATGATTCCTGCATAATTCTCTCCATCAAAACGAGCAATGGTAGGAGTGCATTCTACAGATTGATTAATGGAAAGAGGTGTGTTAGGATAATCATCTCCAGAAGTTGTGAGGACATTTATCACTCCTGCAGTGTTAATCACAATTATTTCTTTTGTCCCATTATTATCCATATCAGCTACTACGGAACCAGTCTTAATCTGTCCTCCTACATTTTTCTGGAAAAGCAGTGTTCCATCGTGATTATAAACCATAACATTACCAGTAGTAGTGGTCGTAACGATGATTTCAGGATAGTTATCATCATCCAGATTAGCTATGGTAATGGGATTTTGAGAACCGCCTTGCATTGCAACAGGAAAACCAGGAATACTTTGAGCATTAGTGCTATTGATGGCATTTAAATTGCCAGCCATAGTGGCAACAATTATTTCATGATGTCCATCTCCATTTAAATCACCAATAGCGGGAAGTCCAAGACAAACACCCAGAGCTGAAACAGGAAAATTAGGATAAGCAGTGCCATCTGGATTTAAAACAACTAAATTTCCTGTTTGAGTGATGGCAATTACTTGCTGAGTATTATCCATAGCGAGAGAAGCTATAACAGTACCATTACGAAGCATTCCTCCAGCAGGATAGGTCCAGAGTATAGTGCCATTCTGATTGAAAAGTACGATATTATTATTTTGTAAAGAAGCTGCAAATTCCATAGTACCATCATAATCAACATCTGCCATTGCTATTGAACCAACAATAGGAGAACCTAAATTGAGAGGAAATCCATCCAGTTCCGTTGTTCCATCAGGTTTCAAGATATGGACAATTCCCGCTGGTTCTGAGATAATTATTTCTTTGTCTAGATCTGAATCCAAATTATAGATAATTGCACTGGAAGTGGAAGCACCTCCTACATTCATAGGCCAACCTGCTTGATTCAAGGAGAGCGTAATATTAAGGGGAAGGACTCTGTTATAGGGATAAGGAGAAGATTGGTTGGCGGTTACCGTAAGTTCAAAAGGTATAGGCTCAGAAGGTAAAGAGGCAACTGTTTGGAATATGAAGGGTTGGTTATTATTCCACATAGAGCTACCGGCAATCATTGTTCCATAATTGGCAGTATCTTCTATAATTGTAATCCCAGGATAGTTAGTAGAAAGAGTAGCCGTGAGGTCTTGTGCTTGCAGCCAGGAAAGTCCCGTATAGGGGTCTATATAGTTATTCAGGGATATTTTTAACTTTATAGTCTCTCCAGGATTGGGAATTCCATCTCCATCACCCTGGAATTCTTCCAGCATATAATCTTCTATAGTTATATTGGGAATCTTATCATACATTGTAGCGGCAAAGGCATTTAGTCTTCCTGCACCAAGCATTCCAACATAATCAGGATTTATGTCATAAATATAATCAGCAGTATGCATTATTCTTTGCATTAGCTGTTGAGGAGTCAGTTCAGGATTGAGTGCTTTAACCAGAGCACAGACACCAGCGGTAATAGGTGAAGCCATAGAAGTGCCATTATAGGAGCTATAACCGTTATTAGCTATGATAGTAGAAAGAATGGTTTCACCAGGAGCACAGATATCAATTGGTTCACCATAATCAGAAAAACTGGATTTTATATCATTACGTCCGGTTGAAGCTACACATAAGGCATTAGTGCAATCTGCAGGATAATCCTGATAGGAATTATTATGTTCCATATTTTCATTTCCAGCGGCAGTAACGACTAGAGCACCAAGATTGGTTACATAATTAACGATAGAATTGGGATATGCACCATTACCGACACTACCCCAGCTGGCATTGATGATATCAGCACCAACTTCTCCAGCATATTTAACCTGGTCATAAGCAAAAGAAACGCCTTGCGAAGGAGATGTATCGGGAGCACCTTTACAAATAATTATTGAAACTACTGGTGAGGTGCCAACCACTCCTATAGCATTATTTCCAACTGCCCCAGCACAGCCTGCTACATGAGTGCCATGATCATTGTCTGCAAAATTCTGAATAGGGTTATTATCTCCAGTATAAAAATCCCAGCCCATCAAATCATCTATTTTATTTCCACCTTCTCCAGCATCAATACCATCACCACCTGATATAGTTCCAGCATCCCAATTTATAGTCATACCAGGAGCTTCATCAGGATTAATCCAGATATTGCCCCGGAGGTCAGGATGATTCCATTTAACACCAGAATCAGTTATTGCAACTTTTACATTGTGTGAACCCTGGATATAATCCCAGGCATCATAACTGCTGATGACCTCATGCACATATTGTTGGGTTACGAGAGGGTCATCAGGGACGAACTTACTGCGGACGATACCTTCCAATTCTGCATAAATCAGGTTTTTATCCTTAGACAAAGCTTCAACTGCTTTATCTATATTATCATCGGAAGCTAAGGTTAAGCGATAAGTATTTTGAAGATATAAACCGTTGTCATTCCAGGTAGGGTCTTTAACATAGGGGTGCATCTGTTCCATATTTACTATGCTATAATCCAGAGCGAGCTTATCAAAGGAGGAGATACCAGTTTGAACAATTCCTTCATTTTTGGTAAAGTCAATTTTGCCTGTATCATTACCTATAGCTGTTTTAGTAAAGCATACTATGATAGATTTTGAGACGAAATAATCAGGATCAAATTTTATGGCAAAGATAGCTGTTATTGCCACAATAAGAGAGATGATGATAATAAATTTTTTCATTTTTACCTCGGAAAAATGGTCTTGAAGACTTCTATATAAAAACAGACTTTTTAGTCAATCCTTAAAATTCTTTAAACTGCTAATCAATACAAGATAAGTTTTTCTTTTTCAGCGAATTGGATGAAGTAGGTATTTTTAATAAGTTTATTTTCTGGATTCTTTAATTCTGGGTCTTGAGCTATAATCTGGAAAGCATCCTTACGAGCCAAGTTAAGTATTGGTTGATCGGAAACTAAATTGGCAAATTTAAAATGAGGCATACCGGATTGTTCTGTTCCAAATATTTCTCCGGGACCGCGCAATTCCAAATCTTTTTCCGCGATGAGAAAGCCATCAGTAGTGCTGGCTAAAGTGGCAAGTCTTTCTTTAGCTATATTGGTTGCAGGTAGATGCTCTATAAGATAGCAATAGGCTTGATCGCTACCTCTTCCAACTCTTCCTCGGAGTTGATGCAATTGGGCTAAACCAAAACGTTCTGCATGTTCAACAATCATCACAGTGGCATTGGGGATATCAAGTCCCACTTCAATAACGGTAGTAGAGACCAGTATTTTTATATCTCCAGCTTTGAAACGACGCATTATATCTTCTTTTTCTTTAGAAGACATTTTTCCGTGGATGAGAACGCACGAGTATTGAGGGAATATTTTAGTAGAGATATAACGCTGCATTCTTTTAGCATCCAAAAGGTCAACTTTATCCGATTCTTCAATGAGGGGGCAGACAATATAGACCTGCCTTCCTTTTTCCAGCTCTTTTGCCACTTCCTTGTAGACAAGCTCAATCTTATGACTGGAACGGATAAGGGTAGTGACCGGGATGCGATTGGGTGGAAGTTCATCAATAATGCTAACTTCCAGATCTCCATAAACAGTAAGAGAAAGGGAACGAGGTATAGGAGTAGCACTTAGATAGAGGAGGTCTGGATGTTTATGTTTTTTGGCTAAACGAGCTCTTTGCTGAACTCCAAAACGATGTTGTTCATCAATAGCAGCAAAACCTAATCTATCAAAAGATATTTCGCGCTGGAATAGTGCGTGAGTGCCAATAATGATATCGGCATTTCCTTCCCGGATATCGGTTTTGGTTTGTTCCTTACCTTTATATGTTCCACCCTTTAGCAATGCCACTTTTACCGGTAAACCTTCCAATAATTTGGTGATATTATTATAATGCTGGTCAGCAAGTATTTCTGTGGGAGCCATAAGAACAGCTTGATAACCATTTTCTACTGCCAGAAGCATAGCAAAAAGGGTCACAATAGTTTTTCCCGAACCGACATCACCCTGGAGTAAACGAGACATCTGTTTATCGGAAGTCATATCGGAAAAAATCTCATTGATAACACGGATTTGAGCTTTGGTCAGTTTGAAGGGGAGTTTATGATAAAGCTGAGCTGTAAGTTGTCTTTTATTTTCAAAGCGGATGCCTTTAACTTCTTCTTTGTGATAGTGTTTATGGCGTGCCCAGAGTAGTTGGGAATAGAAGAATTCCTCATAGACAAATCTTTTATGAATGCTATCAAGTTCTTCTGGATGGAGGGAGAAATGCATCTTTTGCAAGGCAATTTTTCGGGGAAGAAAGCCATATTTAGCCAGGATAGATGCTGGCAGATTCTCTTCAATCTTATCCGCATATTCTTCAAAAGCATTATAGATGATACGACGGAAGAATTTTTGAGTTAGATTGCCAGTTAAAGGGTACACCGGAAGGTAAGCTCTCTTTTTCCAGAAGTCACTTTCTTCTTCCTCATCCACAAATTCAATTTCGGGATGCATTAGCTGGAGTTGTCCATTATATTCGGAAAGAGTTCCTGAGACCCAGAGCAGATTTCCTGGTTTGAATTTTTGGCTGTAATCTTTAGGATAATTGAACCAGGTGCAGATTAAAGTAGAATGTCCATCGCTAACACCAACATTAAGCATATATTTTCCATTTCTGGTAGATTTTTCATTGACCCAGGATATCATAGTGGTCATTGCAATGCTATCTCCAGGATTAAGTTCAAAAATAGCAGGTTCAATTTTACGATGGATATAATTACGAGGAAAGTATTCAAACAAATCCATAACCGTATTAATACCAATTTTAGCCAGCTGTTTAGCACGTACATCTCCCACACCCTTAATAAATTTAACGGGAGTAGAGGTATCTTTTATATATGCCTTTAGGTCCTTTTTTTCCATATAGACACAATGTTGAAATGATATTTTTTGTCAATATCTGCAGGAAATGAATAGGGATATTAGTATAGATAAACATAGAATAATCTTAGCGGATTAAATTTTTTCTTGACTTCAATCTTGCAAAAGATAGAGAGGTAAAATCATATAACCCTATAACTATATGTCAGTTAGATAAATAGAAAAGATAATATTATTATCGTAGATATAAGGAGAATATAATGAAAATCGGGAAGATGCTTATTCCAGTAATCCTGATGGTAATGCTAGTGTCTGGTATTTTTGCTAAGACAGATAAAGCAGAGCCACCTACATTATCCACTTCCAAAAGTCAAATCTCAATGTTTCAGGATGAGGATGGAACTAATCCTGTAGTTAAAGTAGTGCGTGAAGTCAGGGAATCTGTGGTACAGATTAAAGTAGAAGCTAAGGTTAGCATACCTGCTATCACCAATCCCTTCTTTGATGATCCTCTGTTTAAATATTTCTTCCCGGAGATACCGAGAGAAATGCAGAGGAAGATCACTTCTATGGGTAGTGGTTTTATCTATGAATACAATCCTCAAACGCGGGAAGCCTATATAATGACCAATAATCATGTTGTAGAAAAAGGGAAGGAAGGGACTATAACGGTCACTCTTGCGGATAAGATTAGTTACACTGCAGAGGTTGTAGGATTGGATCCTAGCACTGATGTGGCGGTAATTAAAATTAAGGTTAAAGAAGGGGAGAAAGTTACTATAGCACCCTTAGGCGACTCTTCTAAGTTAGAGATTGGAGAATGGGCAATTGCTATTGGAAATCCTTTTGGAGATGTGGGACTGGATAGGACAGTGACTCTGGGCGTTATATCTGCTATAGGAAGGTCAAATTTGAATTTCGGAAGCAGTTCTCCTATATATCAAGATTATATTCAGACGGATGCTGCGATTAATCCTGGTAATAGTGGCGGACCTCTTTTGAATATTAAGGGAGAAGTGATAGGAATAAATTCTGCTATTACCAGCACCAGTGGTGGAAATATTGGTATTGGTTTTGCCATTCCTATTAATTTAGCCAAACGTGTGGTGGAAGACCTCGTTGCTACGGGAAAGGTTACTCGTGCTTATATCGGAATATTACCCCAGGAAATAACTGCTGATTTAATGGAAGCTTTCAACCTTTCTGAGGTTTCTGGTGTTCTGGTAGCTAAAGTGGAAAAGGATTCTCCCGCAGATAAGGCAGGAATCCAGGTTGGTGATGTGATAATTGAATTTAATGGCGAAAAAGTTCCTAATGTATCAAAATTCCGTATTGCTGTTGCCACTTCCAAACCTGGAGTTAAGGTTCCGGTTAAAGTGATTCGGAATAATGATACTTTAACATTGCAAATAACTCTGGATGCTTATCCAGAAGATAAATTGGCTAGTGCAGAAAAAGCTACCAAAGCTGATACAACTGCAGGAATAACTGTGGTATCCATTGATAGTGCCTATGCAAAACAAAATAATATTAATGCGGATAAGGGTGTGATTGTTAGTGCCGTAGCACCGGATTCACCAGCAGCTCGTGCCGGAATCCAGCCTGGTTATATCATTTTAAAAGTAGGAAATACCGAAGTTAATAGTCCGGAAGAATACAATACTGCTATGGATAATGCGATAAAGACAATGAAAGAAAAATCCAGTAATACCATTGTTCTTTATGTGCAGGACCGTAGCAAAAACGAACAATTTGTGGTGCTGCGTTTCAATAGTTAACTAACACATAGAGAAAGTATAAGCTCCGTGTAAAAACGGAGCTTTACTTTTTTAATAAGCTGAAATCTATTTATTTATCTTCAGGGAAATGATTCCAGATAATTTTTATCTTGATCTTAGAAGTTAAACTTTCGTTGAACTTATCTCCAATTGATGTCCCATTTCGGACATAAGTTGGACATAAGTTGGACATAAGTTGGACATAAGCAACACATCAGTAGTGAGGAACTGAGAAATAATAATTAATCCCGAAGAAAACACGATAAAAGATAGTTAATCTATAGATTAAGGGTTATTAAAAAGAGTTAAACTGAATAGATATTAAAGTATAACCAGTTTTGATTGGTCGGATAATTCTGTAGATTAAATTTTATCTTGAGATAGTTCCAGAATTATTTCAGCGAGAATAGAAACGGCAATTTCGTAAGGAGTTTTTGAGCCAATAGGTAGTCCTACGGGGCAATGAATATTTTGTAATTCCTTTTCTGAGTAACCTTTATCTTTTAAAAGTTGAAAAGTTTTCGCAGCTTTTCGCTTGCTCCCAATCATACCCAAATAACGAAAAGGTTTATTCAGGCATTGTTCCAGAACCTGTTCATCATAGGTATGCCCCTGAGTCATAATTACAATAAGAGCGTTTTGATTGAAATTAATGTGATTGTCCAGGTCGGTATAATCACTTAAATGGAGGTCTGAACAGATTTCTGGAGGGATATTTTGCAGAGCTTCAGGACGGTTATCAATAAGCCTGGTCTGAAAATCACAAAGTCCAGCTAAATGCGCTAAAGCTTTTCCACAGTGTCCTGCTCCGATGATATAGAGAATTTTTGAGGAGAAAAGTGGTTCTATAAATACTGTAACTGAACCACCACAGACCATTGATAACTGAATACCTTCTGTTCGTTCAGGTTTTTCGCCATCATCATTGAGTAAATAAGTTTCAAGAATTGGTAAAGAAGGTTGTTCTTCTCGCACTCTTGATATGAGCAGGTGTTCCAGTTCACCTCCTCCTAAATTGCCATATACTTTTCCTGCTAGAGGGATAAGCATCTTCATTCCTGGTTTAGCAGGAGTGGAACCTTCTGAAGAAATGATAGTGACTTGCCAAAGAGTTTGATTTTTAGATATAAGTTCATTTAAGATAGCGTAATATTCTTTATTTTCGGACATAATTATCCTTCCTCATTGGTGTGGTGAATTGCCAAAAACTATCTGATAGGCACAAATAGCACAGGCAACAGCTACATTGAGAGAATTTTTCCAACCTTGAACCGGAATAGCAAGAAAACTATCACATAGTTTTAAAGCATTTTGACTTATACCCATACTTTCATTTCCAACTACTAACGCCAGAGGAAATTTATAATTAACCTCAAACACGGATTTTGCCGCTTCCACAGTTTCTAACGCATAGAGAAAGTAACCTTCGGATTTAGCGGCAAGAATGGCATCTTCTGGGTGGGGAAAATATTTCCATAAAACTCTATCCTCAATTCCCCTAGCTGTCTTTTTCAAAGAAGAACTTTCGGGAGTAGCACAAACTCCGCAAAGATAGATAGATTTAAGATTTAGGCATTCTGCAGTGCGAAATATTGAACCAATATTGAATGCAGAACGAAGATTATCCAGTATCAAAATCATTTGTTGAGCTTTATTTACTGTTTCTGGTTGAACCACTCTCAAACCATCGCCTTTCCTAACTTCAATCTGGTAATCTTTCAAGGATTTACCGCGTTGCTGCTGATAGTAAGCAATAGCATAATAGATTTTTTCTAAGGATTCTTCTTTTTCCAAAGCATTGCTAAGCTGGGAAAGATATTCTGGTAAAGGTGGCTTCATCCAGGAAATACAATCTATGATATGATTCTTTAATTTGGTATAATTATCATTTTGAGAAATAGAGTGTTCCAGAGAAAAAAGCAGTCTATCCAGAGCTTTTAACTGCTTGACAGGGGAAAGAGAAGCAAATTTGCTTTGGCTATAATGATTTATATTTTTCATATGGTGAGCATTTGAATCAGTTTAGCAGCAGTGAGTAAATTTTCTGCTATAAAATCAGGTTTATATTCCCAGCCTTCAAATCCGGTTAAAAGTTCTTCTTTTCCGTGACCACTAAGGAGTAAGACTGTTTTTAATCCTGCTTTTTTGCCGAAGTAAACATCGGATTTTCTATCGCCCAGCATCCAGGATTTACCTGGGTCAAAAGGATGATCTCTTTTTGCTTTATAGAACATACCTAACCCTGGTTTACGGTCATTATGAGCAATATTGAAAGGAGGCACGGTTCCCGTTTCCAGATAGGGAGAATAATATATATCCGTGAGAATTATGCCTTCGTTTGTTAACAATTCTCTCAGTTTAGTATGCACCTTCTCTAAAGTTTCCAGGTCAAAATATCCTTTAGCAATTCCAGCTTGATTGGTGACGATGATTAACATATACCCTAAGTCCTGTAAAATCTTCAGCGCATCAATAGTGTAGGGATAAAGATGATATTTTTCTGGGTCTGGTCTTATTCCAAAATTATCTGGACTGATGCATCCATCCCGGTCAAGAAAAACTGCTTTTTTAACTTCTTCTGCTATCATGAGTCTGAAATCTCAAAGCATCAGGAAACACCACATTGAATAAGGCTATGCGATATTCCCAGTATTCATTTCTCTTGCTGTAACTTAAATCCAACTTCCAGCAATGTAAATCCCGGATTATATGCAAAGTATGAGAGAGCATCTTGCCAGTTTTGAGGTTGATATAATTACCATAACTGATAGACCAATTCTGGGTAATTTTGAAAGAGGAATCCAATCTAAGATTCTGTGAAACTGGATTGGACATACTTTTAGTAGCGCTAAGGTCATGCGATAGGGAGAGTTTCCAGTTTTCCTGTCCACTTAAAGAAGAGAATTCTTCAGCAAATACTTGAAGACTATCTGGAGTTTGATAGGGGTCAAAGGTTTTATTCTTTTCTCGGTCAAAATATTTTTGATAAGGAGCAGAGCCCGTGAGAGTTAATGCTTGAGAAAAATACTGGTTGGAAGGTTGCCAATCCAGAAAGTGCATCTGATAAGGATTATGATAGAGACTATATTGAGCAGAATAAGCAAGAGAGATTTTATCCAGTTTATATTTTGTTGAAGGCATTTGAATAGTTCCTAGATTTATGGACCCTGGTCGGAAATATGCACTGTGAGATATATTTCCAAAAGGCTGGTCTTTTTTCACGAGATTAGCAGAAATACTGCTTCTTAAGCCGATTAAATCATTAATCTTTTTGTCATCTTTTCCATATTTAATTTGCCATCTCTGATCTAAAGATAGATTCAGACTTGCAGCTTTACTTGCATTGCTTAGATAGATACCGCCAAAGTTGTAGAATTTATTATTTTTAGTAAAATCAGGACTTAGACTGATACCTGCAGAGGGTGTTAACAAATGACGGATAGATTTTAACCATCCCTGCTGAAAGTTTCGCACACCATAAACATTGAAATTAGTGTTTGTATAGGCATAATAATCATTACCTCTTACCCAGTTTTTACCATTTTTATCCCGGTCAAACCAGGCTTCATTATAGGATAAACCGTGCTGAAAATTTAACCATCCTAAAGCTTTCCAGTTGTAAGATAGACCCAATTGATGCTTTATACCTGCATTATGCTGAGTTAGATAGGAATCTGGATTTTCGGGGTCGGGTTCATTATTCCAGATATAATCCTGAAAATCTCTGTGAGGTGCGTTCATTATACCTATATGGTCCAGGCGAACATTATAGTTATAACTGATATTACTCCACCAGGCATCGGGACTTCTCTGGGGATGATAGAAGATTTCATAGACAGGTCTGGAAGGTAAAGAAAAAGTTGCTGAAGGGAGAGAAATGCTGGCACGGTCATTAATTAAATCTTCTGTATAAGTTGAACCTATATTCAGATAGGAACTCAGTAAAGGTTGACGATAGGATATAGAAGAAGTAACAGTTTGAGCAAGACTTTCATTAATATCCGAGCTACCTTCCCAGATACGTTTATTGCTGACAAAATCAACATTTAAGTCAAAAGTAGCTTTGTTTCCAAGCTCTTGATGATGATTCGCTCTAACTGACCAATCATTGTAGGTTTGTACATCAGTAAGCTTTTTTTGAAAAGCAGCATCCAGATTTCCATTTAAAATATAACGCTTAAGATAATTCAAATTTAAATTCGCCTTCCAACCCGTTTTTTCATAAAGGTCAAAACTCACAATGATATCTGCATAATCCTTATAAGGATAATACCAGGCAATATCTTTGAGAAATTTACCATCTACCACATTATAACCGGGGACTGGAATTAAAAAGCCGGGATGTCTTCCTCTCTGCAAGGGGATGATTATGAAGGGGAAATAGAAAATAGGCAGATGATTTACATAAGCCACCACATTTTTCCCTACAATTTTATCTTTATTATAGATGCGCACCTCTTTTGCCGTGAACCAGAAATCAGGCTCAGCATATTCGCAAGTGGTGAAATTGCAATCATCCACATCATAAGTATCAACATCTATCTTTCGCACCTGTTTTCCGCTATAAAAACTCTTGTCCATACTGCTAATACCGTTCTCCATTATACCTATTTGAGTTTCTATATCATAGGCTACATTAGAACCGAGCAGAATTTGCTCACCATCTTTCATAAGGGTGTTTCCGGCACTATAAGCACGATTTGTTTTCAGGTTTAATGTGATGGAATCACTATTAATCACGAATTCTTGATATCTTACTTCTGTATTACCAAAGAGATTTATCTGTTCCAGATTCTGATAATAGGACACGCTATCCGCAGCATAGAATAAAGAATCTACTTTAATTATAGCCTGAGTTAGTGTATCTGGTATAGCTTCAGGTAGTTTTGATAATATATCATCTCTATCATTTTGTGCCAGAAGCACTAAAGATAAAGATAACATTAACAGGATGAGTGTGAATTTATTCATTTGAAGCTAAAAATAGTGAGCGTCATTTCCGTAACTAGTAGGGATTAGATTTCATTTTGATGGGATATACTATAACCGCAAGAAAGAACATACACATCATTCACATTAGTAGCTAAAATTGGGGCAGGAAGTATATGATTTATGGATTTTAAGGCAGTATAGCTATCAAATTCCTTTCTTGTCCTGGTGATAGAAATTTTAGCATCAAGAATTTCTTTCCGGGTATAGCTATCTGCCCAGGCACCTCCACTTCCAACCACATTATCACAACCATCTGTAGCAAAACAAAATAGAGCAGAATTAGGGAACCGGGATAAAGGATTAATCATATTTAAAACCAGATGACTGCAACGACCTCCTGAACCATTACCAGTTACTTTAACAGAAAGCTCACCACCTGCAATAAAGATAAAAGGGTGTATTTTCAAAGTTTGCTCAGATGAACTACCTAATATATTGGTTAATATATTAACCATTTTATTAATGGAATAGGTATAAAATTGGTAGTCCTGAAAAACATAAAACCCAGCAGATTTAAATTCATCAGATAAATTAGTACAGAAGGAATTATTATCAGCTACGATACGATAACGGATATCCTTATTCTCATATTTATAGTTCCAACCATTTTTCACCTTAATATCCACCATATCTGGAGTAAAAGGTGCAGAACCTAAAATGTGAGGATTATTATCAGGAACATCAGATACCGCAAAGATTTTAATTTTCTTTGCCTGAACAAAAGAAAGAGCCTTTCCATTTTTTACCCGAGAATATTTTGACCTTTCTTTATTAATTTCCTCTATGTTTTTTCCGCTTTTTAAGAGTTGTTTATATGTCTCAATTAGTTTCTGCTCACTGATTCCCTCTTCGGGAATTTCAAACAAAGCAGAAGTGCCACCTGAAAGTAATATTATAAGGTCATCTTTCGGAGATGAGTTTTTTAACCAGTTTACAATGGTCTTGCTATGGGAAAAACTGTTAACATCAGGAAGTGGATGCCCTGCTTCCAGAACAGTTATTCCTAAAATGGGACCGTAAGTTAAGCCATATTTTGTTAAAACAAAACCCTCATAGGAGATATTTTTCTGAGCAAGTATTTTGGCACAAAGGGATGCCATCTTCCAGGCTGTTTTCCCAATCGCCAGCACTTTAGTGTTAGAACTGAACTTTCCCTTTTCCAGTTGCTTAACAAGTTCAGGATACTGACAGAACTTATGCATTACTTTAAGATAGTTCTGATAGATGGTAAAGTGGAAAGAGTCCAAATTAAAGCTCCTGAATTTTATTAATTTATTCCTTTTTATATAAATAATCATTTAGTCAAGCGGATTTTTGCAATTTATATAGGTAAGAGCTAGTGTTTTAGCGCTAATATTCATCTTAGAGAGGAAGAATATGCCAGGGAAGTATAAAAAAACCTTTACAAAAAAAGACTTTCTGAAAAGTTGATATACTTGAATTGTCCTGAGGAGTCAATTATGTCAGAAAGAGTAAAAGAAACACGCAGTAAAACTGCAATTAAAGTTATGCGGGAAGAATATAACCGCTTACTGGAAGAATCCTTCCAGAACACTGCTGAATATAAAAAGGGAGATGTTGTTGAAGCTCCCATAATAGATATCAGCGATAAATTTATAATCGTCAATCTTGGTGGCAAGTATGATGCCTATGCCGATGTAAGTGAATATGCTAATGAAAAAGGCGAATTAAATTATTCTATCGGAGATAATCTAAAGGGCTATATTGTTGATTCTAATGAGCAAGGTTTTGTCATTGGTAAGAGTTTAACTCGTCAGTATGTAGATAAAAATGCCCTTATGGATGCTTACGAACGCAAAATCCCTGTATCTGGAAAAGTTTATGGAATCACTAAGGGTGGATTTAATGTTGATGTGCTTGGTGCCAGAGCATTTTGTCCATTATCCCAGATATCACTTCACGGTGCTGAACCTAAAGAAAAATACATCGGCAAAACATTGGATTTTCAGGTTATAGAATGTTCGGATAATTGTCGTAGAGTAGTAGTATCTCATCGTCAAGTTCTTGAAGCTCAGGAACAAGACAAAAAAATGGCTGCCCTGGAAAAGCTTCATCCTCAAGATGTAGTAAAGGGTAAAGTTATGCGGATGACGAATTTTGGAGCCTTTGTGGATTTGGGAGATATAGAAGGTCTACTTCATGTATCCGAGATTTCCTGGCAACATGTTGCCAGACCTCAGGATGTGCTAAAAGTTGGTCAGGAAATAGAAGTAAAGATATTGGATATAAAAGAAGATAAAATAGCTCTTTCTATGCGAGCTTTACAAGATAATCCTTTTGAACAATTTGTTAAGGAAAATCAGGAAGGCGATATAGTCAACTGTCGTGTTCTTCGTTTACTTGATTTTGGTGCTTTTGTGGAACTCAAACCAGGAGTTGAAGGTCTTATTCCCATATCAGAAATAAGTCATAAACGCAATATATCTCATCCGAAAGAAATATTAAAAGAAGGTGATTTTGTGGAAGCCCAAATTTTGAGAATAGATCCAGATAACCAGAAGATATCACTTTCAATGCGGGCACTTCAAGCTGATCCCTGGGATAATATAGATGAGATTGTGCAAATAGATATACCCTTCCTGGGCAAAGTAGAAAGCTCTACCAATTTTGGTGTGTTTGTCACCGTAGCAGATGGCATTACAGGTCTATTACCTCGCTCTCGTGTGAGAGAGAAAGATTCTTTTAAAGCTGGTGATGAAGTCAATCTTGTAGTTACTGAAATAGATAGGGATAATCGTCGTTTGACTCTTGATTATCCAGATCATTTACCAGAAGAAAGTAGGAATCAGCGTAAAAAGACTGATGAACATTACAGTCAGCGAGATGGCTCTATACCATCACGGAGAAATAGTAAATTCCGTAGTGATGAAGAATGGCGTAGATATGCGGTGCAAAAAACCAATCCATCAGACGATAATCCCTTTAAAGATTTATAATAATGCAATCCCGGGAGAACCAATTTATTCAGCTTCGTAAACAAAAGCTGGAGAAGCTACATACTGCTGGAATTGACCCTTATCCTATAAAATCACATAGAACTCATAAAATAATTGAAGTTCTAAGCGGAAAAGAAGAATGGGCGACTTCTGGTCAAGAAGTTATATTGGCTGGAAGACTTGTAGCAATGCGTCGTCAGGGCAAACTTGGTTTTGGTGACCTGGAAGATGCCAGTGGAAAAATTCAGATTTATGTGGCACAAAACCTGGTGGGCGAAGAAAATTATGAACTTTTCAAGCTTTGTGATTCAGGTGACTTTATCCAGGCAAAAGGGACTTTGTTTTTTACTCAGGCAGGAGAATATTCTCTTAAAGCTAACCAAATAAGTTTATTAGCCAAGAATCTTAGGCCGCTACCTCCTATAAAAGAAAAAGTCATAGATGGCAAATTAGTGCGATATTCAGCCTTATCTGATGTGGAACTTCGTTATCGCAAACGCTACCTTGACTTGTTATTAAACCCATCTCATCGGGATATTTTTATTCGGAGAGCAAAAATCATTTCAGCTATTCGTTTATTTCTGGATGAACGAGAATTTATTGAAGTGGAAACTCCTATTCTTCAACCTCTTTATGGAGGAGCAAATGCTCGCCCATTTGTAACCCATCATAATGCCTTAAATATTGATTTATATCTTAGAATTGCCACGGAACTATATTTGAAAAGACTCATTGTAGGTGGTTTTGAAAAAGTTTATGAATTAGGTAAAGATTTTCGTAATGAAGGAATGGACCGCACCCACAATCCAGAATTTACTATGCTGGAACTTTATGAAGCCTATTCCGATTTAGAAGGTATGATGGAGTTAACCGAATCTTTATTACAATATTTGGCGATGGATGTGCTTCATCAGTCAGGTTATAAATTTCGGGGATATGATATAGATTTATCCAGGCCTTTTCATAAAGCTTCAATGCAGGAACTATTAAAAGAATATCTTGGCTTGGAACTTTCTGAAGATGATTATGAGCAGGCTCTGGCTTTTTGTAAACAGTATGATATTGAGATTCCACCTGGTTCTAAAACTGGCAAACTAATATATTTAATCTATGAGAATATGGTGGAAGAGAAAATTATTCAGCCCACATTCGTAACTGATTTTCCCAAGGAGGTCTCACCTCTGGCAAAAGCTAAACCAGATAATCCTTTCTGGGCTGATCGCTTTGAATTAGTTGTTGCCGGATATGAGCTTGCCAATGCTTTCAGTGAACTTAATGACCCCCTGGAACAAAGAGTTAGACTTGAAGCACAAGCTGCACTAAGAGCGTTGGGTGATGAAGAAGCTGCTGTGGTAGATGAAGACTTTCTGGAGGCTCTGGAATATGGTATGCCTCCAATGGGTGGTTTAGGGATTGGTATTGACCGTTTAGTTATGCTCCTTACGGAAAATGATTCTATCAAAGAGGTTATCCTGTTTCCTCAGATGAAACCCGAATAACCTCATTCAATAGAACCTGTCAATTATCTAATATATATTTTAATTCTCTTTTCTTATTCATATCTAAGGGCATCAATCAGATTTAGATTAGCTGCTTTGCGTGCAGGATACCATCCAAAGAATATCCCTACCGCACAGGAGAAACCTACTGCCAGCAGGATAGACCATGGTGTTACAGATATACTCCAATCCATAGTTTGGCCAAGAACTACAGCAAGAGACCATCCCATAATAATTCCAATTAAACCACCGATCAAGCTAATAGTAATGGCTTCAATAATGAATTGAAGAAGAACATCTCGTTTACTTGCTCCTACTGCCATTCGGATTCCAATTTCCTTGATACGTTCGGTTACTGAGACCAGCATAATGTTCATTATACCAATTCCACCAACCAAAAGAGATATCCCGGCAATACTAGCCAGAAGAACGGTTAAAGTATTGGAGACGGTGCTTGCGGCTTCGGCAATATCAGTTTGAGAACGAACTATAAAGTCATCACGAGTGGTTCCATTATGACGGGTAAGCAGCAGATTCATTATATCTTCTTGAACCATAGGAATTCTTTCTTTAGAGACAGCTGAGACCATAATAGTCATAAATTTCCAGCGCTGTCCAATCAATCTACTCACTGTAGTAGTATGTGGAGCGATAACAATATCATCCTGGTCCATTCCCATAGAACTTGCACCCTTAGATTTAAGAACTCCTTTGATAGTGAAAGGGATATGACGGATCCGCATTGTTTTCCCTACTGGGTCTTCACCCACAAAGAGATTATCAGCTACAGTTTTTCCTATAACACAGACTTTAGCTCCACTTTCCACTTCTGAAGGATAAAAGTATTGTCCGGATTCCAATGATAGATCGCGAATAAGGAAGTAGTCAACATCTACGCCAGTAATACTACCTCTCCAGTTATTACTACCATACTTTAATTGTCCGAAGGTGCTATAAACTGGAGAGATATAGAGAACCCCATCAACCTTTTCCTGTATAGCTTTTACATCTCCTTCATCCAGTAGATTCCCAGAACCCGCAGCCTGTCTTGCTCTGCTCTGGCTATTGCTCATATTGGACATAACAATGATGACATTAGTTCCCATACTGCTAATTTGTTCATTTACTACCTTAGTGGCGCCTTGACCAATAGCAATCATAGTTATAACTGCTCCCACACCGATAATTATGCCGAGCATAGTTAGAAATGTCCTGGTCTTATTACGAGCAAGGGATTTAAAGGCAATTCTCATAATGCTTAAAATATCCATTTATGAGACCTCCTCCTCTATATCCAGACGAGGCAATTTTTTCAAATCTTCAGAAGCAATGTGCACATCTTCATTGGGTATATCCGAGATTACTTTGCCATCACGGAAGGTTATAATTCTGAGTGTATAGCGTGATATATCAAATTCATGAGTTACCAAAACGATAGTTTTACCTTGAGAATGGAGCTGCTGGAAAAGTTCCATTACTTCCACGCTGGTGCGAGTATCCAGATTTCCAGTTGGTTCATCAGCCAGGATAAAGACGGGGTCATTTACTATGGCTCTAGCTATTGCCACTCTTTGCTGTTGACCTCCAGAAAGCTGATTGGGATAGTGTTTTGCGCGGTCCGCTAATCCAACTACTTCCAGAGCATGCAAAGCTTTTTCTCTGCGTTCTTTGGGGTGCATTTTACGGCAATAGAGCAAAGGTAGCTCAACATTTTCCAGCGCCGTAGTCCTTGGAAGAAGATAAAATGCCTGGAACACATATCCAATCTTCTGGTTTCTCACTTGCGTTATAGCCTGATCATCCATTTCTGCAACATTTATGTTATCCAGTAAATAAGTGCCCGAAGTTGGTTTATCAAGACAGCCTAATAGATTCATAAATGTAGTCTTTCCTGAACCGCTGGCTCCCATAATAGCAACAAATTCACCATTATCTATATCCAGGTCTATTCCTCTAAGCGCATGGACATAAACTTCACCCATTTGGTAGGTCTTGGTTAAACCTCTAACGCTGATTAGAACATTGTTGTTCATACTTAGAATCTGCCTCCCATAGGACCACCTAAAGCACTATTGCTTGTTATTTGGGAGGCATCTTTGTAGTTGATTCCAGTAATAATTTTTGCCTTAGGGTCAAGTTGGCTTAGTACTTCTAAATATGCGCCATCAGAAATTCCGGTTTGTACCACAGTAAGTTCCGGGATATTATCCTTGAGAACCCAGATAGTGGAAAATTTAGCTTTTCCGTTAGAAGCATTACTATATCCTGAATGTTCGGTACTTCCTGCTGTGGAATTCTTAGAAGATGTAGCTGCTTGCATAGCTGCTCTACGAGCTTTGGTTATTAGATTATCATCCCATTTTAAACCAAATAGTTCCCACACTTCTTTACTGGGTAGGAATCGGGTAGCTGTAACAGGTATACACATAACATCTTCTTTGGATTGGACAATTATAGTAACATTGGTAGTCATACCTGGAAGTAGTTTATGTTCTGGATTATCCGTATCTATGATAACATTATAACTTACTACATTTTGTTCAATAATAGAGTTTAATCGGATTTGATTGACCGTGCCATAGAATTGCTCTTCAGGATAAGCATCAACAGTGAATTCTACTGGCATACCTACTCTTACTTTTCCTATATCTGCCTCATCTACCACAGCCGTAATCTGCATCAGATCAAGGTTATTTGCAATTTTGAATAGTGTAGGAGAACTCATTGCGGCGGCAACTGTCTGTCCTTCTGAAACTTCTCTGGAGACTACCACTCCATTTATGGGGGAAGTAATGGAGGCATTCTGGAGATTTTTTTGTGCAGTTTTAAGTTTCAGGATAGCATTTGCCAGATTCTGTTCTGCCTGTTGATAGGCATAAAGATTTTTTTCCATTTCATATTGAGATCCCATACCTTTTTCATAAAGGGTTTTACTGGTTTCATATTCCATCTTAGCATCATCACGAACGATGGTAGCTTTATTCACATCTGCTCTGGCGGACTCAAGATTGGCAGTTAAAATATCCGTATCCAGTTTTGCCAGTAAATCACCCTTTTTAACGGTGTCATTGAAATCCTTATATAATTTTTCTATTTTCCCGGACACCTCTGTTCCTACTTCTACCAGCATTGTTGGATTTAATGAACCAGTTGCGGTCACTACTTCACGGATAGTGCCTATTGAGGGAGTTTCAGTTCTCCATTCTGGCATATTTTTCTTTTTCTTGATTTGTGTGAAAACTACGATTGCTATGATGATTACAGCGACAATAATGATGTAAGTGAGGTATTTCTTTTTCATAAGTCCTTCTTTACCATTTTCCCATAATTTTTAATGAAAGTAGATTATTTATAGCTTCTTGTTTAGCTAAAATTTGATAGCGATTAGAATAATAAGAAATTTCTGAATTGATGAAATCCACACGAGTCTTATCCAGTGCCAGTAAATCAATTAAGCCCAGACGATATCGTTCTTCAGCAATCTGGATTTGATTATTAGCTTGTTCCAGTTGTTCCTGATATAGCTCATCCAGACGCTTCAGATATTCCAGTTCACGAGTTAATATCTCATACTGGCGTTCCATCGCATCCAGCTGGTCCTGGAGATTCAATTCTACCATTCTAACACTTAGATTGGAGCGTTTTACCGTTTGCTTTTGTTTAAATTGATTCCAGATGGAATAGCTTACTCCTAAAGAAAGTGTATGTTCAGTGTTGTAGGATTCAAAAGAGAAATCTTCGCCTCCAGCATTTCGGGCAAAACTATAGGTGAGCTTCAATTGGGGCAAAAAATCAGTTTTATTTTGTTTTAAGCTTAATTGAGTACGACTTAACTCATTTTGAAGAGTTTTTATAGCATAGCTTGTTTCAGGAGAAAAATCAGGTATAGTTAATTCTTTATCCGGTTCTAAATCAGCTAAATCATATCCTTCATCTTCCATATTAACTAAGCCGAATAGTTCTCTTCTCATTGTAGCGATGGTGTTTTCCAATTGCATTATAGAGATACGTGAATTCATTACTGCAATCTCACTTTCCTTTACATCAAAACTGGTATTTTTCCCCAGTTGATTTAGCACTTTAGTCTGTTCCCAGACTCTGGTCTGAATCTCTAAGTTTTTGTTTAGCGAAAGCAGTTGTTTTTGTGAGCTTAACACATTCAGATAGGCGGTAAATACATTATAAGCGTAGGAACTGATTTTACTCTGTAAGTCCAGGGCACCCTTTTTCTCATCCAGCTGGGCATATTTATAGTTATACCAATAGGTGTCATTCAAGCTAAGGCTTTTACTGATGCTGAAGCCAGCACTACTAGTTATGTTAGAGGCTGTTGGCGTTTCAGGATGGTAAAAATCATTACGGACACCTAAATCCAGACTGACTTCAGGCAAAAGATTGAGTTTGGCAGAGGTTAAGTTTGAACGAATAGATTCATAAGTTAAACCTGAGCTTTGCATTGTAAGACTATTTTTTAATCCGTAATCTATTAGCTCGTCCAGGGTATATTGCTCAGCCATTAAGGCAAGGGGCACCAAAAAGAGCAACCAGATGATGCGTTTCATAATTCTATTTTTTCCTTAGTTCTAAGATATTTTTCATATAGAGAGAGAAAAATGCTCCATATTTTACATACCTGTAATGTTTCAGTTTCCTTCATTTTTCTCTTCAAACTATTTAATAAAGTCCTTATTTCTGTGAGTTAAGAAATAGACAAGGAAAACTTCTTGCCTTTAAAAGTTGATTATAAAAGCTGGTTATATAATGTAGTTAAAAAAGGAGATTATTATGCCAGTAAATTTAAAGAATCGCCATTTTCTTTCGCTGATGGACTTTACTCCGCAGGAAATTGAGTTTTTATTAGACCTTGCACTTCAGCTAAAAAAAGCTAAGTATGCTGGTACTGAACAACCTCGTCTTAAGGGGAAAAATATTGCTCTTATTTTTGAGAAAGACAGCACTCGCACTCGTTGTGCCTTTGAAGTAGCAGCTTATGATCAAGGAGCTAATGTAACTTATTTAGGTCCAACAGGAAGTCAGATGGGGAAAAAAGAATCCATTGCTGATACAGCCAGAGTTCTTGGTAGAATGTATGATGGGATAGAATATAGAGGTTTTGGTCAGGAAATAGTTGAAGAGCTGGCAAAATATGCAGGTGTCCCAGTTTGGAATGGTTTAACCGATCAAGACCACCCAACTCAAGTTCTGGCAGATTTACTTACAGCTCAGGAACATCTTCATAAACCCTTCACTGATATGGTCTTTGTCTATGTAGGAGATGGAAGGAACAATATGGCAAATGCTTTAATGATTGGCTGTTCTAAGATGGGTATGGATTTTCGCATTGTTAGCCCTCAATCTCTTTTTCCTGATATCTCT
>MWCN01000070.1 GCA_002070045.1 Candidatus Cloacimonetes bacterium ADurb.Bin211 | reverse complement strand
GCATTTACCTATGGAACCTTTGGATTATCCTCGTCAGAATCCAGGGAAGGAGGCTATTTTAGTTCAAATGGATAAGTCAGAAGTGGAAAAGATAGTCCTAAAACATTTGAATTCTTTGCCCTTATGTAGTGGAGTAAATAATCATATGGGCAGTCTTGCTACAACCGATAAAGAGATTATGAGCTATGTTATGGAAGTCCTGCGTAAAAAGGGTAAATTCTTTCTGGATAGTCGCACTTCTGCCGTTTCTGTTGCCTATCAAACAGCTCAAAAAGCTCATATTCTGGCTTTTAGAAATGACCTATTTCTGGATTCACCGGATATAACCAATGCTACTATGGAAAGTAAAATTGAGAGAGTAAAACAAATTTCCCAGAATAGAAATTATGTTATAGCTATCACGCATTGTCATTCATTAGACAAGCTAAAATATTTACAGGATTTTATATCCCGCATCCAGAAAGAAGGATTTATCCTTAAAAGGCTTTCAGATTTAAAAGAAACAGAAGTGCCATCTATTATTTGAGGTTAATATGAGTTTGATTAATGCTTTATTGTTAGGAATTTTACAGGGATTAACGGAATTTTTGCCGGTTAGTAGTTCAGGTCATCTGGTTTTAGCACAGCATTTTTTAGGGGTAAAAGAAAGTGCAAATATATTATTTGAAGTATTTCTCCATTTTGGGACTCTACTAGCTGTTATTATCTTTTTCCGTAAACGAATCCGGGAATTGGCTCTCTCTCTCTTTGGTAAAAAAGATTACAGAATTACTAACAATGCTCATAATGACCGAATGATTATTCTATATTTGATTATAGCGACAGCAGTAACCGGTATAGTGTATCTTTGTGCGGGGCATCCGATAGAATCTCTGTATCATAAACCATTAGTTGTGGCATTTATGCTAATTATTACAGGTATTATAGTCTTTGCTTCTGATTATGTTAAAAAAGGAAATATTTCAGCTGCCAAGATGGGGTTTCCAAGAAGTATATTTATCGGGTTAACTCAAGGTATTGCTATTATTCCGGGAATATCACGTTCCGGTTCCACCATTGCAGCTTCCATCTTTAGCGGTATTAAACGTGAAGAAGCAGCAGAATTTTCCTTTCTCTTAAGTATACCCGCAATCCTGGGGGCAAACCTGATCAGTTTAGACCTATTTTATACTCTAAATTTTAATCAGTTACTTGTCTATTTAGCTGGATTTTTAGCTGCTTTTGTTACAGGATATCTGGTGATTGGTTTCTTACTCACACTCATTACTAAAGCAAAACTTAAGGTTTTTGCTTACTGGTGTTGGGGAGTAGCCTTAATCAGTATCATTTTCCTTTTGCTGGAAAAATAATGAATGAAATAAATGCCCTGGAAATTGATAACTTAAAACCTAAATTGGGTGAAAACTTTCTGCTCCTTGGTGGCGATGCCTATCTAAATGATCTGGCTATAGACCATATCCGGAAACACTTAAAATCAAGGGCTAAAGTAGATCTGGTTATTATTTATGGAGATGAAGCTAAAGTCCCCGAAATCAATGAACTGCTGGATTCCTATTCTATTTTTTCCCGGGCAAAACTTATTCTTATTCGGAATGCAGACCAATTGAGAAAAAAGGAACTGGATACTTTAGCCAATTATTTTCGTGAACCTTCGGAGCAGCAAAGTATAATCCTGACAGCAGAAAAAATTGATAATAAAACAGCTGGATGGAAAATCATAAGTAAAGCTTGTATTCATATTCTTTGTAATCCGCCAAACTATGGGGGAGTTCTATCTCCCTGGCTGGATAAAGCGCTTACAAAGTTGGGTTTAACAATGTCCTTGAAGGCAAAACAAGCTTTCATTAGTAGGGTTGAATTGGATTATGCCAATGCGAATAATGAGTTACAAAAGCTGGCTCTTCTGGTCGGAGATAAAAAAGAAATTACTGAAAGCGATGTGATTCGTAGCATTGGCTCTTCAAGGGTGGGAACTCAGATTGACTTTTATCGTGCACTGGGTAATAGGCAATTGAAAGAGGCTATGCAACTACTGGAAAGGATGCTAAATTCTGAATTCAAAGCCCTGCAGGTGTTATTCTACATTATTAAATTTTATGATACTATTTATCATATACTGCTACTTAAGAAAGCATATATCAGCGCTTCTGAAATTATGAATATACACCTTACTAATCTTTATCCTTCTCAAAGAAGAGAATTTATGGAATTCTCTAATAATTATAACTTAACTCAATTAGAACTTATTTTTAATATTTTACTGGATACAGACACTAAAATTAAATCCAGTTCAGCAAGTGATGCTATCTTGCTTACTAATTGTATTTTTAAAATTATGGAATCCCTATGAAGAAAAATGGTATTCTATTACATATTAGCTCCTTACCATCTGATTTTGGTATTGGAGATTTTGGACCCAATGCCTATCAATTTGTAGACTTTCTGAATGAAAATAAATTCAGCTACTGGCAGATTTTACCACTCTACCAACCCGGTTATGGAAATTCACCTTACAATCCAGTTTCTGCTTTTGCTTTAAATCCTTATCTGATTAGTCCAGAACTGCTTTATGAAGATGGATTGATTGATTTACCTGATATGGAACAGGCAATGCTTCAGCCATCTGAGCAAGTGCCTTATGAAGCAGTGTATCGTCTGAAGGATAATTTATTGAAAATTGCAGCAGATAACTATCTATCAGACATTGAAATATATGAGTACATTGAAAGTAATGCTTTTTACTTAAAACCATATCTTTCCTATTTAACATTATGTAAGCTTTACGGAGATGAAGATTGGCATAATTTCCGTCCAGAACACAGACATTACTCGGAAAAATTATATGAAACGCTATTTAAGAATTATGGACGGCAAATCCTGAGGATGGCAAGTATCCAGGCTCTGGCAAAGGACCAGCTTTTGCGATTAAAGGATTATATGAATTCTCAAGGTATCCAACTAATAGGAGATATGCCACTTTATCTTTCCTATCATAGTGCTGATGTCTGGGCTAATCAACATTTATTTGACCTGGATGAAAATGGAAATCGTCTGAATGTTGCCGGAGTTCCACCTGATGCTTTTAGCCAGGATGGACAACTCTGGGGCAATCCTATATATAAATGGGATCAAATGAAAGAAGATGGATTTCAGCTTTTCATTAATAGAATAAAAAATGCCTTGAGCTATCTGGATAAACTTCGGTTAGACCATTTTATTGGTTATGTTAATTTCTGGTGTATTCCCTGTCCTTATGATGAGAAGACTGGAGAACCTATTTTACCTGAGAATGCTTTAAACGGAGAATGGAAAAGAGCGACACCAGAGGAATTTTTCCCTGTCATAATGAGTACTTTTTCTCCTGAAGTGTTCATTGTGGAGGACCTGGGTATCCTCAATGATGAGGTTTGTTATTATCGTGATTATTATAAGTTGCCGGGTATGATTATTTTGCAGTTCTGCTTTGAAGAACGAGTTCCCGATATCAAAAAATTTCCTCCAGAACGATATATCTACACCGGGACTCATGACAATCCTACCACGCAAGAATGGTATGCAAATTTAAGTGATGATTCACCCAGTAAGATTAATTTACTGCAATTTGTCAATGAGCATCCTCTACTCTTTTCTGGATTAGGTTTGGAAACAGAGGAGGACATCAAACATTCTATTCACCTTATAATGTGCATTATTGCTGAAGCTTCAGGTTGTCAGAATGTGATTTTGCCGGTGCAGGATATTTTGGGTCTGGATGCTTCTGGAAGAATGAATGTTCCAGGCACAGCTTTAGGTAACTGGCAATGGAGATTGGAAAGTTTTGATAATTTATTCAATAAAACTTTACCCTGGGAATGAAATTAATCATTTTTGCTTGACATAACCCCTGTAATTAGAGATTTGAACTCAAGTAAGTTAGCTGAAGTGGTGAAATTGGTAGACACGCTAGTTTCAGGGACTAGTGAGCGATAAGCTCGTAGGGGTTCGAGTCCCCTCTTCAGCACCACAGTTTATAACCTATTAGACAAATTTATTGACGATAAAACCCTTAAATCTATGCTTGATTAAAGAAACTTTTTCTCTTTCATTTATTTTTTTATATTGAAGATAAGTATAAAAGCTTTTAGATATAAAGAAGAGGTTATATATGGCTCTAAAGATTTTCGTTTTGGACACAAATGTCTTGTTACACAACCCTCAGGCAATTTTTTCCTTCCAGGATAACAGAGTAGTTATTCCCATTATTGTTATTGAAGAAATAGACCAATTCAAGAAAGGAGTGGATGAAAAGAGTAGGAATGCCCGTCAAATAGGTCGTTATCTGGATGCTTTGCGTTCACGAGGAAGTTTGCAGGAAGGAGTTAAACTGGATAATGGTGGCATCCTACAGGTCACCGTCAATAAAGAGGTTACCGATGTGGCTTCTGAACTTTTGTTTCTGGATAGAAACGATAACCTGATTATCAGCACTGCACTCTATTTTAAAGAGAAGTATCCTGATACCAAAGTGGTCCTGGTTTCTATGGATGCTAATGTGCGTATAAAAGCTGATAGCGTGGGCTTAAATGCAGAAAATTTTGAGACAGGAACGGTTAATTTTGAAGAATTATATACTGGATCAATGGTTAAAGAACTTCCTGATGATGAATTTGAAACTTTGAAAGATAAGCCATCTATTCCCAATAAATTAGAGAATCTTTATCCCAATCAATTTGTGCGTTTCACTAAACAATCGGATCCTTCCATTTCCTGTATTATGAGATATATCAGTTCTTCCAATACCTTGATACCTTTTATTTATTATCACGGGCAGGAGGTCTTTGGTATTAAGTCAAGAAATTATGAACAAGAGATGGCGTTTGAACTATTGCTGGATGATAATGTTAAGTTAGTTAGCCTTTCTGGAATAGCAGGAACTGGTAAAACTCTTCTGGCTATGGCTGCAGGATTACAGAAAGTGATAGAAGAAAATAAGTACGCTCGTTTAGTTATTTCGCGTCCCATTTTCCCTTTAGGTAAGGATTTGGGTTATCTTCCTGGCACTAAAACTGAAAAATTCAACCCCTGGATGCAACCTATCTATGACAATATGGATTTAATACTTTCTCGTCACGATCATACTGGTTCTGTAGGAACAAAAAGTAAAAGTAAAACCAGCATAGATGATTTCATAGATTATGGCTATTTGGAACTGGAACCTTTAACTTATATTCGGGGAAGAAGTCTTCCCGACCAATTTATGATTATTGATGAAGCGCAAAATCTTACTCCTCACGAAATGAAAACTATTATCACCCGTGCCGGAGAAAATACTAAGATTGTTCTTACTGGTGATCCATATCAGATAGACATTCCTTATCTGGATTCTTCTTCTAATGGTTTATCTGTAGCAGTAGAAAAGCTGAAAGTGGAAGATATAGTCGGTCATATAACCCTGATAAAAGGGGAGAGGTCAGCTCTGGCAGATCTGGCAGCGAAATACTTTTAGGATTTGACCCTGGATAAGAAAGAAAAAAGTATGGAACGAAGCTGGGTAGAAATTGATCTGGATGCTTTCAGGCACAATCTGAAAGCACTTAAAAGTTTTCTGAAACCAGAGCAGGGGTTCATTCAGATTGTTAAAGCTGATGCCTATGGTCACGGTGCCTGGGAAATAGCTCAAGCTGCTTTGAAAGAAGGTGCCACTGCTCTTGGAGTAGCAAATCTGGAAGAAGGTAAACTCTTAAGAATAGAAGGTTGTAAAGCTCCTATTCTTATTCTCTCTCCTTCTTTAATAGATGAAATTCCCGGAATTCTGGAGTATAAACTTATTCCAACCGTTAATGATCTCTTATTTGCCCAAGCCCTTATCTCTATCTGTGCTAAACAAAAAGTTAAATGCCTGATTAGCTTAAAGTTTGATTCCGGAATGCATCGTAGCGGTATTCTGGAAAAAGATTTTGCAGAACTATGGTATTTTTGTAAAAATGCAGCTGAACTAGAGGTAAAAAGTTTCTTTTCCCATTTTGCCTCTTCTGAAAGTGACCTGAAATTCAGCGAAGCGCAGGAGAAAAGATTTAAGCAAGTAATAGATAAGTACAAAGTTGAAGCAGATTGGATTCATATTGCTAATAGTTCTGCTCTAATTAATGGTTTGGGTAGTTCTGGCAATCTTTGTCGTTTAGGTATCTTAAGTTATGGTGTATATACTCATCCTTCCCAGAAAGAAAAAATAGAACTTAAACCAGTTATGACCTTCAAATCAACCGTTATTCAGATAAAAGAGATTCCCAAAGGTGCAACAGTTGGATATAATCAGACCTGGAAAGCTCAAAGGAAAACTCGTTATGCAGTAATTCCAGTGGGTTATGCTGATGGCTATGATTTTCTTCTTTCTAATAAAGGAAAAGTGTTGATTGAAGGTATCATCTGTCCTGTAATCGGAAAAGTCAGTATGGATATGATTTGTGTGGATTTGACTGATGCTCCAGAAATCCAGTGTGGAGCTGAGGTTATTCTCTTAGGCAATGGTCACAATGATATCAGAGTAGAAAATTTAGTAAGTTTATATAATGGTTCTTCCTATGAACTTCTCTGTCAGGTAGGCCGTAGAGCAAAACGATATTATTATGAAAAAGGAAGATTAGTAACTGCCGCACCTTTATCCCGAAGGGATTTTGTTTCCAGTGACTATCCTAATTCCAAATTAAATCAGATTATCCAATCTGCCATAGCTCAAAGAATAAATAGCGAAGAGATGAGCGAACTCATCTTTAGAGAAATTCTGCGGGTCTTCTTCTATAATCAAGATAGAGATATTCGTTATCGTAAAAATTTCCGTCATCATATCCTTTTCACTGAAAGTTTAGATAAGGATTACTGGAAAGCGGAGACCACTTTAAGCTTTTCTAAAACTTTGCAAAGGGACTTTTTCCTGGTTGCTTGTGCCAATTCAGATAAAGCGTTAAAGGATTATTTCAAAAGAAACGATGTGGAATACCGCTGGCTTATGGATGGTAATTTTCAGCTTAATCCAACAGCTTTTCAACTTTCTTCTGTAAAAGTGAACGGTTTAGAACTGACAACCCGAATAAATTTCAAAGCGGAAGCTATGGAAATACGATGTTCTCATCCTGAACTAAAAAAACTCATAGGACAGGAAGTTCGCTTTGAAATTAATACCTTAACTCTCTATCCTAAAGCTTCTCATCAATTAAGTGTCTTTATTACAGAACTTACTCACGGAGTTCAAATTAGCTTTTCCTATCCGGAAACACTCAAACAGATAGAATGCGTTCCTTTTTTTGCCGGTCAAAATAAATATCCTAAAATAACCACTTCTAAAAATACTATATCCGTTACCACCAAACCTGAGGAATGGGTTTTCCCTCAATCTGGAGTGGTCTTCGCTTATTAGTTAATACAGAATAATATAATTAATTATAAAATAAGTATATCTTATTTTTTCTGTCTTTATTAATTAGCGTCTTTAAAAATTCGCTGATAGCTTATAGAGAAAAACTGAAAGTAATATAATAGTATTATTCTCAGGGTTATTTAATCTAAGTAGACAATGGAATAACTGGTAGTATAATATAGCTGTTATTTTGGGGAAATTTTGTTTAGAGGATGCAATTTTTATTCAATTTTATTAAGAATTATCCACAAGTTTTTTATTATTTAATACAAATTTTTATCT
>MWCN01000069.1 GCA_002070045.1 Candidatus Cloacimonetes bacterium ADurb.Bin211 | reverse complement strand
GGTGCTTCCAATCTCTTAATTGATATCTGCACGGATTTGATTACCGGTGACTGGACTCAAAATGCTTCTGTTCCTTACACTCCTACTAGTTACCCCAGCTGCTTACGGTTCCAGAGTGATACACAACCTGCTTCCGCGGCAACTACCGGAAGCACTTCTACCAATAGAGCAAATGCCAGATTGTTTATGACCATTTCGGATATGGGTTCTCTTACTGGAATAGTTAGCTCTTCGGCAGCTCCTTTGGAAGGTGCTTCAGTTACGGTTATAGGAACTGTTTTCCATACACTTACCGCTGCTGATGGTTCTTATAACTTCCCCTATGTTCCGATTGGAACCCAACAAGTTATGGCTACAAAGCACGGTTATAATGAAGTAACTCATACAGTAACAATTGTGGAAGATCAGACCGCAACCCAGAACTTTGAGCTTACAGAAATCTTTTTACCTCATTATATGGTTTACAGTAACGATTTTGCTACTACTCCCGGAGATGAATGGTCCAATCAAACCATCACTACTTCCCCTTACGGCAGGACATTTTTAGGTCGTTTCTGTAATGATGAGATCGTCTATACTAACCAAAATTTACCCCCGCACATCAAACTGACAATTGAATTTGATTTAAATATTATCGCTAGCTGGGATGGCAATGGTGCAGAAAACGGAGAATTCTGGAAAATAACTGCTGATGGAAATACTATTTTATACACAACTTTTTCTAATAGAGAAAATAACCAATCCTTTCCCGATAATTATCCTGCTGATTATCCTCCTCATACAGGAGCTGAAGAAATAGATGTTTTGGGTTATGGTTCTGGTGGTTGGGGTGATTCAGTATATCATTTATCCTTTGAAATTATCCATAACAGCCCATCTCTTCATTTATCTTTTAAGGGTATTGGATTGCAAGGAATTAATGATGAATCATGGGGTATAGATAATTTCACCCTTTATTATTCTGACATTTACTCTGATTTCAGCGTTAGTACTCATAATGGTTGTTCTCCTTTAACAGTATCTTTTACTGATCAATCTCTTAGTTGTAATGATATTATTTCCTGGCAGTGGGATTTTGATAATGATGGTATTATAGATAGCAGTCAACCAAATCCCATTTGGACTTATACCTTGCCTGGAACTTATACAGTAAGTTTAACCGTAAGCGATGGAACAAATACGGTTACAGAGACAAAGGAAAACATTATCCATACAGAAAATAGTACTCTGGGTAATGACTTAGTGGGTTATTATCCTTTTACAGGAAATGCTCAGGACTATAGTGGCTTTAGTAATAATGGGTTCAGCACCAATGTAATTTCAACTACCGACAGATTTGGCAGAGAAAACAGTGCTTATTACTTTGATGGAACTGCTTGGATAACAATTCCCGAGACCTTTGTCTTTCATCATCCGGGTGATGCTTCCTGTTCCTTTTGGGTTATACGAAAGGATAATAATGTCAGACCCATTTTCTGGAGTAAGACCGATTTAAATACCGATGCCAATCGTTTTCATGTTATTACCAGATTGGGTGGTATGGATATGGATTACAGAACCCCAGAGGGAACTCTAAAACTGTCTGATGGTAATGCGGATGCTACTTTCCCTATTGAAACCTGGACTCATATTGCTATAGTCCGTAGTGGAAATACTTATTTAACCTATAAAGATGGGCAATTAGTGAAGACCGATATTGATACTGCACCCAATCTACCTACTTGGGGTGGTCCCTGGTTAATAGGAAAAAATATCAGTTCTTTTGCTTATGGTTCAATTGACGATATTCGCTTTTATAATAGAGCTCTAACTAATTCTGAAATCCAACGACTCTATACATTAGATACACAGTGCATTGCTCCTTTGTGTAGATTTTCTGCTACACCTATTTTTGGTGTTAAGCCCTTACAGGTTCACTTTACTGATGAGTCCATACAAGGAATAAATCCGATAACTTTCTGGGCTTGGGATTTAAATGGAGACGGCAGTATTGAATCCACAGAACAAAATCCGGTTTATATTTATCCCCGAGCAGGCATCTATACTGTCACTTTAACTGTGAGTGATGGAACTTATTCAGATGTTTATACTCGCACAAATTATATTACCGTGAACAATACAATTGAATTTAATACAGAAGGTTTAATAGCTTATTATCCTTTAAATGGCAATGCTGATGATGGAAGTGGTAATGAGAGAAATGGTCAACTTATCAATAGCCCAACCTTTACAGAAGATAGATTTGGAATCCCCAATCAGGCAATAACCTTTAATGGGTCAACTAATTATGTTAGTATCCCTTACTATAATTTGGGAAATGAACCTGTAACTATTTCCTGCTGGGTAAAAGCAACTACTTCTGCTAATAATTATTGGGGTATTGTTTCTCTTTATGATGATAATACAAAAGTTGAGTATCGTATTGCACAAAACGGAAACTCTTTAGTTATCTGTAGAAATAATCCTGGTTACAGTTGGTATAGCACCTCTGCCTATCCTATTACCTTAACTACTTGGTACAATGTTACCTTAAGATATTCTTCTTCCCTTTTGGAAATGTATGTGAATGGTTCCTTTTTTACCAGTATTACTATTGGTTGGTATGCAAATTGGTATAGTTATCCTACAGAATTTTGTATCGGTAAAGGAACTGGGGATACAACAAACTTTTTTAATGGGTCGGTGGATGATGTTTTTATTTATAATCGTGCCCTAAGCCCTTCCGAAATTCAGGACATATACAATTGTAATCCAAATATTCAATACTATGGGATAATTAAACCTAAATTAAATGAACACTGGCTGGTGGGCTCATATCAGGATATCGAATGGGTGCTGCCGGATTCATTATCCAATATTACTTTGGAGTATTCCACCGATAATGGCGGCTCCTGGACGGAAATAGTTCGAAGCGTTCCCGCCTCGCAGTATTATTACAATTGGCTGGTTCCCGATACCCCTTCAGATAGCTGCAAGGTGAGGATAAAGGATAGGGTAAGTCCGGTAGTTCTATATGAAAGCGATAAATTTGAGATATACAGACCAAACACTGAAATACTAACAGATGGACTGGTAGCATATTATCCTTTCAATAGTGATTCGGTTGACGAAAGTTCAAATAGTTATGATCTGACAGTCAATGGAGCCTTGCTCACAAATGACAGGTTTAACCAAAGTAATTCCGCCTATTTATTTGATGGTATAGATGATTTCATGGAGCAAAACAGCGATATGGGGATAGGGAACGGCGACATGACTATATCATTTTGGTGTAAGCCCATTTCACCAACCAGCGGGGAGGTATGCATTGTCTCGAAGTTTCACCAACCCACAAGAACAGAGATGGCAATAACTCAGAGAGCAACTTCATTCAGAGCAATCAGATACAGACCCGGATACTGGACCACCGAGATTGTTTATCCTTTCCTTGAATATAACACATGGTACAATTTTACTCTGACCTACAACTACACTAGTACTCAGATGTCCCTATATGTTAATGGAGAATTGTACCAAACCGTCAATGCTAATAACAACACAAATGGTTACAATTATTCTTCCCGGCTTCGATTGGGGACGACGACAACGAATGGAGAAGGATATTATGGAGGAGTGATAGATGATCTTCTGATTTATAACCGAACCTTGTCAGCAGATGAAGTACAGCAACTCTTTATCAGTGGAGATGATTTGGTTATTATCAGCCCACTTCATAATTCATATATGCTGTGCAGCTCTACACAAGACATCTTCTGGTACGCAGACAACACTATCAGCACAGTTGATATTGAGTTTTCAAGTGACAATGGAACTACATGGTTACCGATAGCTGTTGATGAACCAGCGCAGCAATATCATTATAATTGGTTGGTACCGGATATTGTGGCAACACATTGTAAATTAAAGATTACAGCTAATACCGGAGAAACAATGAGCAGGTCTTTTTCTATAGTGAGTAATAGTTTGGATGCAGGTTTAGTTGCCTATTATCCTTTAGATGGCAATGCCAATGATATTAGTGGATATGGTAGAGATGGAATTATTAATGGACTGGTTACTGCTAATGATCGTTTTGGTAATTCCAATAAAGGTTTGAGAATTGATGATAAATATGATTATATTAGTATTCCACCTGTTAACCAAAGCACAATATCGGTTTCCCTTTGGTATTATTTTGAAGGAACAAATGGAAATTGGAATACTTTACTCTGCAGACAAGGGGTAGATTACCACCATTTACTTATAAATAATGAAAACTGGCAAATTGGCTTTTGGGATCAAAATTATGGTTTTCAAAATTCCGGATTTACTTTACAACAAAATAAATGGTACCATTTTACATTAATAAAATCCGGAGCAGTGATGAAACTATATGCTAATAATAACTTAATTATGAATGTAACTAATTCATTTAATAATGCATCATATCCATTAGCTTTAATAGGAAATTACGGAGGTTATGATGAAGGTTCTCTGGGAATATTAGATGATGTTCGTATCTATGATCGTGAGCTCACAGAAGCAGAAATAGAAAATTTAGATAATAATGGAGCTTATGTTAACATTAATGGTCAAATAGTTGGTTCTAACAATCCTTCTTTAGGAATTACAGGCGCTCAAATTATCCTGGGTGAAAATTTGCAAAGCACAGAAACGAATGATGATGGTTCTTTCAGTTTCAGCAATATAGCAGGCGATGCAACTTATCAGTTATTAATAAATAAAACAGGTTATGCTACGCAAACACTTTATGCCAATGTGCAGAATTTTAATTTGAATTTAGGAACGATTATTATAAATGAGAATTCCAATATGCCTTTGGCAGTAACAGCTACTCAAATTCCGGAAGCAACTAAAGCTCTTATTAGCTGGACTATTTATACCCGAGAAATAAGTAAAGGAGATCAAACCAGAGAGTTTATTAATTATAGTATATATCGTTTACTGGTGGGGGAAGAGAATAATTTTAGTACCTGGACATTTCTTGCCAATGTTACGGCTAATAGTTATGAAGATAATGCTTGGTATAGTATTCCCTTCGGTGTTTATAAATACGCGGTAATCCCCAATTACAGTAATAACTACCAAGGGCAAACAGTTTTTTCCAATGAAATTCAAAGGCGTAATTATAATTATGCCGAAAGTTTTAATCACAACGGTAATACACCTGTAGGTTGGTCAATAGTGCATTCAGGAACAACTACCAATCCCTGGACAATTACTTTGGATTCCGGAGCTGATTATTTTTATTCTGTCTCTAATACAAATTTATGCACAGCCAATGAGACCTTAAAATCGCCAGTTTATAATTGTGCGCGTTACGATAAAGTAATTGTATCTTTCTGGCACAATTATGAACCCAATACCAATTCCCAAGCCCGTTTCCAGTATAGTTTAAATGGTGTTACATGGACAACTTTAGCTACCTGGACTAATACAGCCAATAGCGGAGTTAAGACCTATGATATTTCTTCAGCTGCCAATCATCAATCAGCAGTTAGTTTTCGTTGGCTTTATACGGCTACCAGCTATAATACCAATAGTTGGAAAGTAGATGATTTTTCTGTTTCCGGCTATTCTAATATACCTGTATATCTTGCCAATCCTTATCCAGTTTCTGCCAATAGAAAAGTAAACAGCAGAACTACGGAAATTGGCATAACCTACATTGATGATGAAATGGTTAATGCCTCCAGTTTATATTATCGGATTGATACCAATGGGAATGGCAGTTATGATTCTGATGAATCCTGGATACCGATTAGTGGTTACAGTAATGCTCCGGTAGTTGAAGTGAGAGTTTTAGCAAATTATCAAACCGATAGTGATGGTTTAAAGTATGAATTTAAGGGTTCCGATGTGGCAGGAAATGCTGTTGGTTTTAGTGGCTTCAGTAGAATTAATGGAATTGAGGATGACTACTTTGTGGATATTGATACTATTGTTCCTCCAGCAGTAGAGAGTTTTAGTTTTGTTTCTGCTGGTTATCAAATGGTTACACTAACCTGGCAACCGGTAACGGAAGAACATTTTGCGTATTATGAAATATTCTACAGCACCAATAGAACCGTTGACCTTAATTCCAATTGCTGGTCTATAATTCAAGACCCTGCTTTGAGTAATATTAATACAAGTTGCACTACAATAACCAATTTGGCTATTGAAACAAATTACTGGTTCCGCATCAGAGCTAAAGACCTCCATAATAATTATAGTGAGTTATCTGATTTGCTAATGTATGTTTCAGCTGATCTGCCACCAGTAATCAGTAATCCTGTTCCTGTCAATCAACCACTTTCCAGTTGGCAAAATCAAAGAACAGTAAATATTGGCTGTAGTTTTGCAGATTATTACGGAATTGATCTTTCCACTGTAAAATATCGTTATGACCGTAATGGCAATGGAAGTTATGATGATAATGAGGTGTGGCAAAATTTACCATTAAGCAAATCTTCAAGTATGAAAACATCTTCTCTAAACATTTCCAGGGCATATAAAAAAAATATGGAAACAATGAGCGAAGAAGAACTAGAATATTATATCCACAATAGAGAACAAGTGCAACTTATAGTGCCGGTTACTTTTGAGACCGATGGACCGGAACTGCACTTTGAATTTCAGGCAAAAGACATCCATAATGTAGGTCCTGTCTATACCGGTTTCTTTTCACAATGTGGTATAGATGATGACTGGTTTGTAAGGATTGACAGTCAAAATCCTGCTGACATTAATTCCATCTATATTGGTGTTGTAGAACCAACAGCTATAGAAGTAGCATGGCAGGTTAGTTCTGATCCCAAT
>MWCN01000068.1 GCA_002070045.1 Candidatus Cloacimonetes bacterium ADurb.Bin211 | reverse complement strand
TCTTCTCCAAAGCTTATATCACCGGTAATTTTTAGTTCCTTACAGCGAATCAGAGAAGGGATTCCATCTTTAAAATGTTCCATCATCTGGTTTATATTTCCATAATATCTTTCATCAAGCTCTATAGGAGGGACTTTTTCAATTCCCTGTCTTAGGACTATATGATACTGGTCGTTTAATTCATATAAATCAGACCAGATAGCCAGTAGGTCATTATTCTTCTTTACTGGAGAGAAACGAGTTCGGGGGACTACAACAGCACGAGCATTTTTAAAGAGACTGATAGCTGCACCCATTGCTGTTTCCAGTTGATAGATGGGCGTCCCATCTACCACCTTAGGATTAACAATTAGTGGTAATAACATTGTTCCATCACCAGTTAATAAGTACCACTGTAATGCTTTGAGGTCTATCCAGAGATTATTAGTGTTAAAATACTTATAAAGCTCAATATTTTGAAATTCGGATAATTCTTCTTCAGGACATTGAGCTATTTCTCTAAGCATCAATTGTCCATTTTTATCTTCACAGAGGTGTCCCCCTTTTTTATCCATTTCAGTTCTATGACATACTTCCATAACAAAATGAAGGCCATTGGCTGCCATATATGAAGGAATAGCTGGATCAACTGTAGCTCCCAGGTTATCTGAATTGGAGACAAAAATGTAGCGGAATCCTGCATCAATCATTTTGTCCAGAAGTCCAGTACAATTCAATGTAGCATATAAATCTCCATGTCCGGGAGGATTCCATCTTTTTTTGAAGTCAGGATTATCATAGGGTTTTAGATTATCCTGCCGAATGCGGGGAAACTTATTCTGCTGAAAAGTAATGGGCAGTGGTTGTTTTTCCAGGTCGGGGTATTTCTGGAGATATTTTTTAGTATCTTCATCAGTGTGAAAACTGTTCATAAACATTAAAGTCACTTCATATCCAGTAGCAATTCGTAAAGCCAGAATCTGACGGACGATAATATCCAGAAAATTCATATTTCCTTTGACTGGTAAAAGGCTTTTTGCTGCACTTAATCCCATACTTGTCCCCAGGCCACCATTCAGTTTAATCATCACTATCTGTTTTAGCATAGATTGTTTTCTATAATCATTTAGAGAAGAATAATCAAGCAGATTATCTTCTCTTGGAGGACTGATTTCGGAAGAAGGAACAAGACCTTTTTCTCCCTTAACCAGTTGATTATAATAGATACAGAAAGTGCGAATTACACTTTCAGGGATGGACTCTGCCTTCATCATTCGGATAAACTGGTTTAACATCAATATATCCTCATTAGTTTTTATTTTTGGAGTCTTTTTACCACTATATCATTTACCATTTCATCATCAATATTTTCGGGCATTGTGATATGTCCTTCATCAGAATGAACCTCATTCCAGTTTTGTACAGTCTTCATAGCATTTTCATTTCTTGCCCAGTTTCTTCTGCCTACACCTCCCATAACATCCCAGGATAATCCTGATTTAATAACATTATCTATATATTCGCTTCCATCAAGAACAATGCCATTTCCGCTATTAAAAGCTTTTCCGACTCCAACGCCTCCACCATTTGAAAGAACCACCATAGTCAAACCACGAGCTGCATTTCCAGCAAAACAATGAGCTGCCATATCTGCCATCCGGTTGCTTCCGTCTTTGATATTTGCCGTTTCACGGAATGGAGAATCTGTGCCTCCGGTATCATGATGGTCTCTCCCTATCATAACCGGACCGAGTTTTCCTTCTCTAATAAGCTGATTAAAGCGTAAAGCAATGCGGATTCTTTCTTCTTCATCCGCATAAAGAATACGAGCTTTAGTTCCAACAACCAGATTATTCTCTTCTGCGTGTGTTATCCAGTAATGATTATCTTTATCCATAGTATTTCTATTAGGGTCAATTATTTCGGCAGCAACCTGGTCAGTTAGATGTAAATCGCTATCTTTTCCACTCAAACAAACCCATCTATAGGGTCCATAACCAAAATCAAAGCAAAGAGGACCCATAATATCTTCTACATAGGATGGAAAGATAAAGCCTTCACTTGTATCTATACCATTGCGAGCAATGCTGTGTTCTCCAGCTTCGAAAACTGAAGCCATAAAACTATTTCCATAATCCCAGAATTTTGCACCTTTATTACACAGTTTTTTGATAACCTGAAAATGCCGCTTTAAAGAAGCATCCACACATTTACGAAATTCCTCTGGATGGGAAGCAAGCAGGGCTCTGCCTTCTTCAAAAGTTAAACCAGCAGGAGTATAACCACCTTCATAAACAGCGTGACAGGATGTCTGGTCGGAAAGTAATTCGGCTTTTATATTATGTTTATCCACATATTCCAGAAGGTCAACTATGTTTCCATAGTAGGCAATAGATATTGGTTCTTTGGTCCGACGATGTTCATCTACCCACTGAAAGATTTCATCCAGATTACTGGAAACTTTTTTTACCCATCCTTGTTTTAATCTGGTTTCTATGCGACTATAATCTACTTCAGCGATTACACCTATACCTTTAGCAATTTCTACTGCCTTAGGTTGTGCACCACTCATTCCACCTAAACCAGAAGATATAAAGAGCACTCCTCGTAAGTCTTTATCTGAAGGAATACCTAAATATTTTCTTCCAGCATTGAGCAGAGTTATGTAAGTGCCATGAACAATTCCTTGGGGTCCTATATACATCCATCCACCAGCAGTCATTTGTCCATAATTTGCCACTCCAAGAGCAGTAAGTCGCTGAAATTCTTCAGGATTATCCCATTTTCCTATAACAATACCATTAGTAGAAATCACTCTGGGAGCTTCTTTACGGGATGGAAATAACCCTAAAGGATGTCCGGATTGCACTACCAGAGTTTGCTCTTCTGTCATTACTTTTAAATATTTTTTGATAAGACGATATTGCATCCAATTTTGACAAACCTGTCCGCTTTCTCCGTAAGTAACCAGTTCATAAGGGTAGAGAGCGACCTCAAAATCCAGATTGTTATCAATCATTACCTGGATACCACGAGCTGGCGTGATGCCCTTATATGAGTCAATTGGACGACCCCAAATTCTTCCCTGAGGACGGAAACGATAGGCATAGATTCTTCCTCTGGTCAATAATTCTTCCAGAAATTCAGGTGCCAGACGAGAATGCCATTCTGAAGGGACATAACGCAAAGCATTTTTAACTGCTAATGTTATCTCAGAAGGTGTTAAACTTAATCCTCTATGAGGAGCACGTCTATACTGGGGGTCAAAAACTGGATCTGGAGGAAATTCTTCATCCAGTTTTACTTCAAACTTCTTATCTTTCAACATAGTTTACCTCTTAAATATAGGTTCTGACAAAATTTAATTCTATCTGCCAGCTGGTTCAGATTATATAATTTTGTTCTAATCAGCGCTCTAATCATAATTATAACTTTATCTTTCTTCTTAATAAGTGTTTTTTGTCAAGTTAAATGCACGAGTATTTATATTGAAGGGATATTAAGCTTATTCAATGTATAATCGTTTCTTAATATAGCCGAGTTGTTCATTACAAAGATATGTATTTTTATATATCATAACTAAAGGAAGCACAAGTCAGAAAATTCAGGTTTCAACTTTTCCAATTAATAAATATTAGTAGAAAGAAAATGCGATTTTATCCGGTTATTTCTCTTAAATTATTCTATCATTTTTAGCAAATAATTACTACGCTTTATCCTTTAGATTAATCTGAGAGTATCCTGTCTCTCTCCTGTCTCTTTTTTATGTAAAGTGTTAAGAGAGAGACAAGTAAGAGTTTAGGGACAAAATAATACATATCAGTCGGAAAAACAATGAGATAGTGCATTTTCTTACTGATAGTGCTTTAATAAAATTAAATCAATTTTAGAAATTGAGGAAGAAAGTTTTTATTTTTCATAAAAGAAACCGGCTCGGTTTTAGGGATCGAGCCGGTTTTTTAGAGGATGGGGGATATTATGTTACATTATTTCAGATAAGATTTTATTCATCATTGCTTTTACATCCGGTGTATACATATAAGAGAGCGGGAAACCGAAGGTATAACAATGAGAAGAACCTGTCACACTGCGTATTCCTATAATTTGATTATTATAAGTATTAAATTGTTCTTGGGTAGGTCCACTTGGAGTATAACCAACAGGTTTTATTCCCATTCTATAGATAGCGGTAGCAGTGGGATTAATATTCGGGAAATAAGTTACAGTAGCCAAGCCCTGATAAGTATTTACTAAACTAGCAAAGCTTGGTTCATTTGCAGCAGTATACTGGAGATGTACATTAGGATAACCATTTTGTCCGAGTGCTTGCTGGAAGAAAGGATTGATATGTAAAGCACTACTTAAGAATTTGGCAGGAGGTGAAGTATAAGGTACCCCAAGATAACTAAGAATAGTTTTTTGTTTAACATCAACAAAAGCAGCAAGATTAGAAGATAGCTGGCTGGTTGAAGAAATAATAAGATTCCCACCGGATCTGAGATAAAGAGTTAATCCATCATTTTCAAGCTTTAAGTTCCCAAAATCATTTACATTATCACTATGATAAATAACCAGTTTATATTTTTGTAAATCAGAAGGCGCAAGGTGCCGTAAAGATAGATCTTCATAAGTATCTCCCGGTACATTGGGAATTGTTCTTTTAATAAAATCTTTAGGTCCATTATAATCAGCGAGCATAGCTTCATATTTAGCGCGGAGAATTTCATCAGGTGCAATTAAATTACTATTTTGATCATCATCTATAATAAGAATACCATTGCGATTAGCGGTAGGGATAGTATCCACAAGCATAAATTGGAATACTGCTGGGTAAGGATCTACTTCACCTTGAAGGTCAACACAACGAACTTCAAGGGTATGAAGTCCGCTTGCAAGTGAAGTCAGAACTAAAGTTTGTCCTAGGGGAGAATATAATGGTAATCTAAGCCAAACTGTTGTATGCCCATCAGCATGTACATCTACCTGATGGGCGTTTGGATCATTAGCAAGTGGGGGATAATTATAAGGTTCGCCATCTAACCTAATGTCAAAATGAGTAATTTCAGAATAGTAATTCTTATTAGTTCGTCTATCAAGTAGATAGTCAATCTTTTTATCATAAGGGTTATCAGTAACATTATAACCGCCAGAAGCTAGTATGCTTCCATATTCGCCATGCCATCCCCAGCGTAACCAAACTTTTATATTAGAGCTATTTAATGCAGTTAAAGTGCTGTCCATATCTACGAAGAAATGAGTAGCATAGCGCTGTACACCAGAAGATATTGTAAAAGGCATAACTTCTGCTGAAGAATCATCGTAATAATCTACAAAGTGGTTTTGTCCTAAAGCATAGCAACGCTGGCTATAGATTAAAGTTTTGGGTCGGAATCCAGCTTTAACCTTAAAAGTGATATAAGAAGAGCCATCTAATTCAGAGACAACTCCTCCCATATTATAAGCACGAGCTACTATTTTAGTTACTGAGTTTACAACATCATCTTCAATGTCATAACTCAAAGAAGGAGTAGTATATTTAGTTAAAAGAAATCTATTGATATTAGTATCATTAGGAGAAATAGAGGTATCAAACCAGTCACTTTCACTTATAACTTCAACATTAGTAGTATCAGGACTAAGTTTGATTATTTTAAATTCAAATTTGTAAGGTATAGCAGGAACAGAGGGATTAAGTTCATCTTTCATTATGAAAGATAAACGAATTCCAGAGCCAACTTCTCCACCATTGGGGTTGCCCTTGGTAGTACTTAAGAAACAAGTAGGTCTTTGAGATGTTGTTTTAAAGTTTCTCCAGGCAATACTTCTATGTGGGAAGTTAGGATCAACCGGAGTAATACCACCCCTATTATCAATTGCAATAACCTCAAAAGTACTTTCTTTAGTTAAAGGATTGCCATTCTCATCAGCAGCAGGGAAGTTAATTAATGCATATTTAGCAGAAGTCCAGATAGTCCTCCTGGCATTAGGGTCACTTAGAGGAATGCTTTGATCTGCATTAGGTTTATAATGGAGCACCCAACCTGTTCCAAATCTATCAATAACATTTTGAGGAGTAACCTCACCATTCAAGTCAATATATTCATTACCTGGTGTAGATACAGGATTACCATTTTGATCTTTGACACGATAAGCAAAGCCAGTAATTACTCCATCAGGATCACTCGCACTCCAGAAAATCTTTTGTTGAAAAATAAAAAGAGAATCTGCATAGTTTTGAAGCAGTTCAGAATTATCATAACCTTCATATGAGGTTATTCTGATATTGGGTTCTTGATTGGCAAATTTATGACCAGATTTACCACAACCAGTTAAGACAAGCAGAGTTATGGAAACCAAAATGGTCATTATTAAGAGTCTATTACTCTTCTTTAGCATCATACCTCCCAAGGGTTTTTGACTTATAATATTCATTTATTCAAACAAAATGTAATTAAGAAAATCGTCAATAGATTTATTAATATGGCGAGCAGTAAAACAAGCTTTTAATAAATTTAGAAAGAGTAAAGAAGTTGTTACAGAACCAATTCCACCAGGTACTGGGGTAATTGCATTCACTTTATCAAAGCAAGAATTATAATCTATATCGCCAACATAGATTTGATTACCATCCTTATCCGTAATCTGATTGATTCCAACATCAATCAAGACACTTTCAGGTTTAATCATTTCTTCCTTAACAAAAGAAGGTTTACCAAGAGCAGCAATAAGAATATCCGCAGAACAGGTTATGTCTTTTAAGTTTTTAGTTCTACTATGGCATACTGTAACTGTAGCATTAGCATAAGGTTTTTTCCAGAGGAACATATTTGCCAGTGGTTTACCTACTATACTGCTTCGTCCAATGATAACGATGTGCTTACCTTCAACCTCAATCTTATAATATCTTAAAATGTATATAACAGCTAAAGGAGTGCAGGGAACTAATCCATCTTTTTCTAATATAATATGTCCCAGATTGATAGGATGTAAACAATCTATATCTTTTTGAGGGTTAATGGACTCAGCTATTTTCAATTCATCAAAAGAAGGAGGTAGCGGTTTTTGAAGCATAATACCATTAATTGAAGGGTCTGTGTTAGCATAATCCAGGACTGTTAATAAGTCCTCTGGAGTGAAATTTGCAGGATATTGATTATATAAAACTTCACAGCCTAATTTATTCCCGATATTAATGATATTTTGTACATAGTAAGAAGAAGCAGGATCTTCTCCCACCTGTATAAGAAGCATTTTAGGTTGAATTCCCTCTTGGGCAATTAAGAATTTAATTTTTGATTGAATAAGTTTAGCTAATGGCTTTCCCGATAATATCTTTTCCAAGTCTATTATTCCTCATTATATATGTTGTTTTTATATTCAATGAGACGTCTGATACGCAATATCTTTTGAGCTTTATGGGTTAAATCATCCAACTCTAAATAGACTGCATTTATTTGCGGACCAAGATCAGAAGATTCATATCTTAGGGGAAGACAATGCCTGAACTTCTCAATAATAATTTCCTTTTTTACACCAATCACACTGTTATGTGCTCCAGTCATACCAGCATCTGTGATATAGGCAGTTCCTTGAGGCAGAATTTCTTCATCGGCAGTTTGGATATGAGTATGCGTTCCAATAACCGCTGAAACCTTTCCATCAACAAACCAACCGAAAGCACGTTTCTCAGAAGTTGATTCAGAGTGGAAATCAATCAGGATACAGGAGGAATTATTTATATGATTTGAGTTGAACCAGCTTTCAAATGCTATAAAAGGTGAATTAGTTGGAGGCATAAAAAGCTGTCCACAAAGATTTATAACAGTGAGCCTTTTACCATTATTAACTATGGTATAATATGGGTTTCCGGGTGTTGCTAGAGGATAATTCAAAGGTTTTATTATAGCGTGATTATTTCTAATATAATCCCAGCTGTCAGCTCTATCCCAGAGATGATTTCCACCGGTAATAACATCTACTCCAGCATTGAATAATATCTTAGAGGTTTTTTCAGTTAAGCCCCGTCCATCAGCCAGATTTTCACCATTAAGGATGACAAAATCTGGATTAAATTCTTCTTTTAGCTCAGGAAGATAATCACAAACTATTCTTCTGCCTGCTTTACCAAATACATCACCGAAAAAGAGCACTTTCATCATTTTGCCATAGCAATCTGACGGGTCTCCCGAATCACCGTTACTTTTATTTGGCCTGGATATTGAACTTCTTTTTCAATTTGAGCTGCAATTTCTGTGGCTAAAAGTGCTGCTTGAGCATCCTCAACCAGGGTAGGTTCTACAATAATTCGCAATTCTCTTCCTGCCTGGATAGCATAAGATTTATTTACACCTTGAACTGAATTAGCTATTTCTTCCAGTTTAGTTAAGCGCTGCATATAGGTTTCCAGCATTTCTCTACGAGCTCCGGGACGTGCACCAGATATTGCATCGGCAGCCTGAACTAAGGCTGCATAGACAGAAATTGCCTCCACTTCTTCGTGATGCGCTTCAATAGCATTAACTATAATTTTGCTTTCACCATTCTTGCGAGCTATATTTGCTCCGATGATGGCATGTGTTCCTTCAAATTCCTGGTCCACTGCCTTCCCAATATCATGAAGAAGTCCAGCTCTCCGAGCTATTTCCTGGTCTAATCCCAGTTCTGCTGCTAGTATTCCACAAATCCAGGCAGTTTCCATTGAATGCTTTAGAACATTCTGACCATAAGAAGTGCGATAGTTTAAACGTCCCAGAATCTTAATCAGATTGGCTGAAATATTATGTATATTATTGTCCAGAACAGCCTTTTCTCCAATTTTTATGAGAGTTTCTTCCATCTCCTTACTCGTCTTGGCGATAACTTCTTCAATTCGTCCCGGATGTATTCTTCCATCCACAATAAGCCTTTCTAGGGAAAGACGTGCGATTTCTCTTCTTACAGGATCAAAGCAGGAAAGAACCACTGCTTCCGGTGTATCATCAATGATTAAATCAACTCCTGAAGCTTTTTCAAAAGTACGGATATTACGACCTTCCCGTCCGATAATTCTGCCTTTCATTTCATCCGAAGGAAGAGGGACCACTGACACCGTAGTTTCAGAAACATAATCAACGGCAAGACGCTGAATAGCGGTAGAAAGTATTTCGGAAGCCTTTTTTGCGGCATCCAGTTTAATCTGTTCTATAGTTGCCTTTGCATCATTTGCAGCTACCTGACGAGCCTGAGTGATTAATTCTTCCCGTAATTGTTGGATTGCTTGTTCTCTACTCATTCCTGCAATTTCTTCCAGTTTTGCTTTCTGAGCGTTGATGAATTGTTCACATTCCTGATATTTACGATTGATTTCTTCTTCTTTGAATTTCAGTTTCTTTTCCTGTCCGAGAAGATTACTTTCTTTTTTATCTAAGGCGTCAAGACGTTTATCCAGGTTGCTAAGTCGTTCGTTGTATTTTCTTTCCTGATCTCTAAGTTCTTTTTGACGCTCTTTTAGTTCATCTTCCATTGATTTTTTTTGTTTGAACCATTCCTCTTTAGCATCCAAAATAGCGGTTTTTTTAGCATTTTGAATTTCTTTATGAGCGGATTCTTTAATTTCTTCAGCTATTTTTTTAGCTTCAGAGATGAGACGAAAAGAACTTCTACGCTTAGCCAGATAAATAATAAGAGCTATTAAAAGACCCCCAGCCAATCCGATGGCTAACCAAATAACTTTATCCCATTGCATTATATAATTCCTTTAATCAATTTAAGTGGATTTATTCCACTATTGATATAAATGACCCGCGAGAACCGTGTATGCTTGTCCGTTAAAGCCAAGCACAAGGTGGGCACCTACCTTATGGGTTTTATGGATCCGGGACTAGCCGGCATGCATGCCACCCATGGCTCGGTTCCCTTAATTTTATTAGCTTTTCCGCAACCCATATCACGAGTTCCGCAGGTCATAATTTATATTTCCCCCACGATTTTTTCTACCATTTGATTTACTCGTTCCAGATTCTTTTCCAGTTCCTGATTCTGTTTTCGCAGGGAAATAATCTCATTTTGCTTTCTAAGAGCAAGTAAAAGTAATAGTCTGGTAAAGTCAAGATTTTCGTAAAGTTCTTGCAGAGTATTTAATTCTTCATTAATAGTAGAGGCAATATCTTGAGTTTGTTCCGGGTCATCAGTACGAAACCGAAATTTACGTCCAAAAATCTCTACTTCTACAGACTGCATTATTTTTTCTTAGTATCTAAATCAGGTATAAGCTGGTCTATCTGGTTGATAGTATTAGATGCAATATCTTCCAATCCTGCCAGGGAATCCTGGAGTTCCTTATATTGTGTTTCCAGATGTTTTACCTGAGTTTCCAGCTCTTTAATTCTTGATTCAGAACCAGTATGGAACTTGTTAATGTTTTCAATTTGTTCCATAAGCTGACGATTCTCTTCACGAAGATTATTATTTTCTATTTCCAGCTGCTCTAATTTTTTTCTATCAGCCGTATATTGGTCAATAAGTTTTTGTATTTTTTCCTGCAAATTTATTACATTACTTTCCATTTAAAGTTACCTCATTTTAATCTGCCAGGTATTTTCCAGCATTTTTATCACAGAATCAATTACTTGTTCCACTCGTTCCTCTGTCAATGTTTTTTCATAATCCTGCAGAATTATATGTAAAGATATACTGCGCAATCCATCTGGAATGCTTTTACCTCGGTATTCATCAAAGATATTCACATCTTTGATTAGATAAGGTTCAACCTGTTGTATGGATTTCACAATATCTGAATAGGGTATAGAAAGATTAATTAAAAAAGAAATATCTCTTATAACCGCAGGAAACTTTGGCAGAGGAGAAAATACGGTTTTATAAGTTCGGGTTAATTCTATCAATGTATTAATCTCAAAATCTAAGACCCATATATCCTGTTTTAAGGTGATGATATCAATATTGAATTTCTCAGCGGTCTTAACCCTCATTTTTCCAAACGAAGCACAAAGATTGCCTTTGCTGAAATATGCAAGATTATCTGCTTCAACCAGCCAGGGATGTTGAACCTTTTTCATTTCATCAATAGTGATACCTAATTGGTCTAATAATCCCTCAACCACTCCTTTGACACTATATATATCAATAGGTTCGTTCTTTACTTTCCAGTGGTCTAAAGTATTTAATCCTGTCATTAAAGCGGTCAAATGCAAGGTCTCGCAATTTTTATTACCATCTTTCCAGTATAATTTCCCCAATTCCATCAATTTTAAGTTGCGTTCACTATGATTAAGATTGTAGAGAAGATTATCCATCAATTGCGGAAGTAAAGTTGTACGCATAGAAGATTGATTGCTGCTTTGTGGATTGACGATTCTTATTAGTTTTTTTTCTAATTCTGCTTTGTCTTCTCCTAAATATTCTAATTTAATAGGGTCAATAAAGCTCGGATTAATCATCTCATAAAATCCAGATTGGCGAAAGTAATCTTCAATTCTATGTTTAATATGATGAGCATGCCAGTCCATAATGGGATGGATAATCTTTTTTTGGGGAATCTTATCAAAACCATCCAGGCGTGCCAGTTCTTCAATTATATCTGCCTCACGAGTTATGTCCACCCGATAAGGAGGGATCTGAAAATATAGAGCCATTTGAGGATTTTCATAAAAAATCTGATTATCATTCTTTTCTAAATCAAGACTTATTGCTTGAGGCAAAAGCTCATATTCATTAATAGGTTCTTTTTGCCAGAGCCCACATAGGATATATTGAAATCCTAAAGATTGAAGATAATTTTTTATAAGAAAGGCATCCAGTTCATAACCAATAAGTTCCTCAAAACGAGAAGGGCGCACAGAAAGATAGAGAGGTTTTTGAGGTTCAGGATAAGTGTCATAAAGTTCGTTACAAACTCTTCCACCTACAACTTTTAAAATGAGTTCTAATGCCCTATTGCTTACTTTTTCAAGATGAGCTGGACTGAGATGTCTTTCAAAACGATAGGAGGAATCTGTGCTAATTTTATGTCTTAAGGATGATTTACGAATAGTGGAAGGTGAGAAATTAGCGGATTCAAGAACAATAGTTGTAGTTTGATTGCTGATAGCAGTATCTTTTCCCCCAATAATTCCTGCTAAAGCGGAAGGTCTTTGACCATCAGCAATGACAAGATCTTCTTCATCCAGATGATATAAATTTCCATCCAGGGCAATAAATTCCTCAGCAGCTTTTGCTCTACGTACTATTATGGCTGGATGGGAGTTTTCCTGATTGATGGGCAACAATTTATGATAATCAAAAGCATGCAAAGGTTGACCTGTTTCCAGCATAACATAATTTGTGATGTCAACAATGTTGTTGATTGGTCTTAGACCGGATTTGATAAGAGCAATTTTTAGCCATAGGGGAGATTCTTTGATACTGATTCCATCTATGATTCTTGCAGTATAACGAGGGCATTTTTGAGGTTCCTGAAGAAGCAAAGTTAATTTAATAGAAGGATCTTCTTCACCAGGATAGTTCCTTAATGAGGGTAATTTTAATCTTTTATTTAAAGAAGCAGCCAGATCACGAGCAATGCCAATATAGCCAAGAAGGTCGGGACGATTAGGAGTTATCTCCAATTCTATAATGCTATCTGGAAGTTCAAAGATTTCATTTATTGAAATCCCTATAGGAGTTTCAGGTGGGAGTTCTATAATTCCAGAATGATTATCTGAGATTCCTAATTCTTTCTCAGAACATAGCATACCTTCAGATTCTACACTATGGATTGTGGTTTTTTTTATCTCCATTTCTGGCAATTTAGAGCCTACTTGAGCAAAAACAGTGATTAATCCACTATGACAATTTGGAGCACCGCAGACAACCTGGAGGGGTCCTTTTCCAAAATCTACCATACAGATTTGAAGATGTTCAGTTCCAGGTATTTTTTCTGATGTTAGAATGCGAGCAGTGACCACAGTTTCTGGTAAAGCTGGTATTTCCTTTATTGCTTCAACTTCTATTCCAGTAAAGGTTAAAGTCTGAACTAACTCCTCAAAGGTTTCGGGTAAATCAATGTATTTACTGAGCCAGCGAGCGGATATAATCATATTATTTCCCTTCTGAATTGACGTAGCATCCGAACATCATTCTCATAAAGAATCCGCATATCGGGAATATTATATTTCAGCATAGCGATTCTCTCAATTCCTATCCCAAAAGCATAACCACTGTATTTCTGGTCATCAATACCCATCATCTCTAAAACATTAGGGTCAACCATACCAGCTCCAGCTAATTCTAACCAACCAGAATTTTTGCATATTCTGCATCCTTTACCCTGACAACTCACACAACTTATATCCATTTCAGCGCTTGGCTCTGTGAAAGGAAAGAAATGAGGACGTATCCTGGATTTGACTTCCGGTCCGAACATAGCTTTAGCAAAAAACTGAAGGGTGTCCTTTAAATCAGCCATTGAAATACCCTTATCAACTACTAAACCTTCCACCTGGTGAAAAACAGGAGAATGCGAAGGGTCTGGTTTGTCATTACGATAACAACGCCCAGGTGAGATTATGTAAATTGGAGGTGGATAACTTTCCATAATTCTTACTTGCACAGTAGAGGTTTGAGTGCGCAAAAGATAACCATTATCCAGGTAGAAAGTATCAGCAAGATTCCTTGAAGGATGGTCTTCTGGGGTGTTTAAAGCATCAAAATTATGATATTCATCTTCAATATCTGGACCCTCTGCAATTTGAAATCCCAAACTTATAAATATATCTTCCATTTTTCTACGGATGATGGTTAAAGGATGTAAGGAACCTGGGGGGAAATAGACACCAGGTAAAGTGAGGTCATAAACCTGGACAGAATCATAGGCATTTACAATTTGTAATTTTAATTCTTCTTCTTTTTCTTCAATCATTCTTTCCAGTTCATTGCGGAGTTCATTAACCTTTTTGCCGAAAGCGGGTCTTTCTTCCTCAGACAAATTGCGTAATTGAGAATATAGAGAGTTTACTATGCTCTTTTTCCCCAGATACTTGGCTCTAATATTCAGGATATCGTTCTGATTACGACATTCTTGGAGGTCAATTTTTGCTTGTTCAGCTATATTTTTTAGCTGGTCATCTATCATCAAGTTGTTTATCCTTTAGAGAATGGATTACTGAGCTTCTTTTGCTATTTCAACAAGCCTGGTAAAAGCTTCGTTATCGTGCCAGGCAAGATAAGCAAGGGTCTTTCTATTTATGGCAATATTGGCTTTATGCAAGCCATTGATAAATTGGCTATAAGTCATATCATTGTTTCTACAGGCAGCATTAATACGAGTAATCCAGAGGCGGCGGAATTCTCTTTTTTTCTGTTTTCTGTGAGCAAAAGAGAAAATTAATCCACGCTCCACAGTTTGTCGTGCTATTCTATAAGTATTGCTACGTCTTCCGTAATTTCCTCTTGCAGCCTTTAAGTATTTTTTTCTTCTTCTATGAGCTGCTACATTATTGGTGGCTCTTGGCATTTTATTCCTCCCTTAAATTCCCAGCATTCTTTTTACTCTTTTTTTATCAGCTTTACTGACCAGGTCAACTGAACGCAGATAGCGTTTTAGCTTGGGAGATTTCTTGGTTTTGATATGAGAACTTTTGGCATGATGACGCAAAATTTTGCCCGTGCCAGTAACTTTAAACCTTTTAGCAGCAGAGCTGCTGGTTTTGACTTTTGGCATCTTTGTCTCCTTACTTTATTTCTATATTTATTTTTGATGTAACTTATTTAAGGGTTTACTTTTTAGGTTCAGCTGAGGTTGAGGAAATAGCCTTATCTTTTATAGGCGGGACCGTCTGTTCCTCTAAAGAAGCTTTTTCTTTCTCCATTTTTGCTAAAATACGATCAATGTCTTTCTTAGGAGACATAATAATGTAAAGCATATTCCGTTCAGCAACCGGTTCTGTTTCCGCTTCTGCAATATGTCCTAAATCTGCTTTTATTCGTTCTAATACATTTAATCCAAGTTCTTGATGTGCCATCTGACGACCACGAAAACGGATGGTAAACTTAACCTTGTTGTGTTGTTTAAGGAATTTGATGGCATTGTTCTTTTTGAAATTGTAATCATGCTCTTCTGTATTAGGTCCCAATTTGATTTCTTTAATCTCTATTTCATGCTGTCTTTTTCGCGCTTCTTTAGCTTTTTTCTCTTTTTCAAAGTAGTATTTGCTAAAATCCATTATTCTGCATACTGGCGGATCAGCATTAGGAGATATTTCCACCAAATCTAAATCTTGAGCTTCTGCACGATGCAAAGCTTCTTTTAGACTTACTATGCCAACTTGTTTTCCATCCGCACCAATCAATCTAACTTTGTTTGCCGTAATTTGTTCATTAATTCTTTCTTTGGGCACCACTTCATTTGTGCGTGACTTTCCACGTTTAATCCGGATTATAAGAACCTCCTTTTACCGGAAATGAAAAAAGGCGGAAGAAATCCGCCTGCTTTCTGGTATATTATAATATTTAATTAAGCCTTACCTGCACCTTAGCATTAAGGCAGAAGCAAGCAGCTTCTTTTTATCCTAAATTTTATCTAAACGATTTTTTGTCAAATCTTTTTTTCTATCTATTACCCTGCACTTATGAAGGGAAAATAGGTTATACTAATGCTGGAAATAGAAATAAAGGTTTGGAAGAAAAGCATAAAAAAATTATAATACTTGTTTTGAAATTAAACTGAAGAACTGTGCTTTTATGAAATATAATTTAATTTTCTTTACTTCCACAGTAATCCATCCTGGCTCTCTCTTATCTCTTTCTTGCTTTTCTGTTTATATTACAGATAGATAGGAGATAAGAGAGAAATGAGATGCACATTTTAATTAATTATCTTAATTTATATAAACTTTTTTGGAATGTCATTATAATAATACTAGATATGGCACTGAAGACATTTTTAACCCTGACTGAGGTTCATTTTGAATTTATAAGTAGTTGGCTGACTAACACTAAATGTCCAATTTTCAATAATGGTCTTAATCTCCTTAAGGAAACTTTCAGTAAAAGTAGCACTATTCGGAATGATGGTGGCTTGTACTGTTCCGTTAGAAGCAATATCAAGAATTACAGTTATAGAACCGCTCTGTTTTTTAATGGCTGCATTTCTTTTATAAGCCTGTTCAATCTGTCCTTTGCGAGACCGAACTTGATTGAATATGATATCTCCACCTGCAACAATTGTTGATGGTTTAACTATGGTAACAGCAGGTTCCTTAATTTTAGATGGTTCAGGAGCTTTATAAGATTGGCTGACTATTTTTTCTGTTTCTGCGCGAACATCAGGAACTGAAGAGAAAGAACCAACAGCTAAGGGTTTTAATTTTTCTGCAGAACCAGTGTAATATTGAGTTGAACCAGAAGGTTTCATAGAGGAACCACCTTCGGGAGCAGTTCCACTTACTATAGAGGGAACATTAGCAGTATTAAAACGATTTATGGCATTAGGATCAAAAGAGCTATTACTACCAAAACCAGCAGCACCGGGTTGAAAAGTACCAGAGCCACTTCCATTACTACCGATAGAACCACTTCCGCTTCTAACACCTGGTCTTGCAGTAACAAAACCAGAAAGAACAGCAGCTCCTACCACAGATTGCGATGAACCACCAGCATAAGTACCAGAGATTGTTCCAAGGTTACCAAAGATACTTTGAGTGCTAGAGGATATGGATGAACCACCTTTTCCTGTGACTTTACCTTTTTCACTCTTTGTAGTTCCAGTATTTTTTTCAGAGGTAATTGATTTTTCTGGTAAAGTAGCTAAAGGAGTTGAGGGACTCTGGAGTTGAGATATTTCTGGTTTTATTTCCCTAATTTTCTCTATTTCCGCTAAAAGTTCGGAAAGTGTCTTCTCTCTATACATTTCAGGTTTTAATTTCAAATCGTAGAAAATACTAAAAGCAATTCCTGCAACCAGTGCTAGAATGACTACTACTCTGGTTGTTCTATCTACGGGTGCAAGAGGAGCGGGACGAGCTGTTTGTTTTACTATTTCTGCTTCTTGAGGAGTTAATATAACTTTAACAGGTTCAATAAATTCATATTGAATAGAATAGTCAGGATGAACTTGAACAATACCAGTCATATCATCAACCAGTTTTAATAGAGAATCTGCTAATAATCCATTTTGTTTTAAGAAATTAGCATCCACGGGATTATCATTTTTCCAGCAGGTTAAAGTTGAGCCCTGAGGAAGATTTAGATAATAATATCCACCCTTTTTAATCAAGATTTTAAATTTAAGCGGGAACTGGTTTGAATCATCCAGAACTTGCCAGGAAAGGTATTTACTACTTCCTATATGCCATTTGTTAGTAAAGTCCTTTCCTTGTTCTATAGTATCCAGAAGCTTTCCTTTATAAAAGAGTTTTAAAGTTAAAATTTTGTTTGCCATTATATCTCCCTCTACCTTCTGGTGGATAATGCAGAATGTTGAAGCCAATTAGTATCCAGAAGAGTAGCAAAATAGATATATTCATAATAAGCACTGGTGCCTAAACTCACAAATTCTGTAATATACCAGCAAGGTATGGATCTATCTGCTTGAATAAGTAGAGTTGGAGGAGTTCTGGGATTTCCGAATTCATCTTTATCCTCCAGAATTTGCAGAGCAGTAGTTTGTAAATATTTCAGTATTTCTGTTCTTTTAACCGGGTCATTAGCAAATTCATTTAGTGTTCCAAAATATATTCCTCTATCTCCAATTAAAATTCGGTCCGGATAGATTTGGACTACTGTTGTCCCTTTTTTCTCCAGCAAATCTCGTTTTTTCATACTCACCGGAAAAGCCATCCGATTAGGTTGAGTAAATTTTTGTCCTTCCACTGATACATTAGCCAGTAAAAAGACTAAGAGAATAGTTAGAATGTCAACCAGAGATATGATAGATAAGCTCCATTCATCTTGATGTCTTTTAGGTACAAGGTGTTTAAGTCCACGAGCATACTTTGATTGATTCATTTAACCTCCTGAGCAAAGTATCTGACCTGAGGAGCTTTATAATGAATATGGGGGAAATTATTTTCCCTGCAAAGGTCAATGGTCTTAATAAGGGTATCATATAAGACATCATCATAAGGAGCAATACTGATATCTTGCAAGTCCGGATATTGTTGCCTAATAGCCTTAAGCTTCGCATCTAATTTCACAAAGTCATAATAGCCATTAACTAAACCAATGGATTCCTTTGGGTTGCCTGATTCTCGGATTTCAAATCCCGGGAAGGTAGTACCTAATGAATCTTGAGAAGCCATAATGATAATAGTTATTTCAGATATATTTTTCTGCGTTCCTTGAGTGCTATTTAAGGGTCCTTCACCTTGTTTCTCCGTTGATGTTCCTTGAGTGAAATTCAATGCTATCATAGCAATTTGTGTAACCACCATCATTAGTAGGAGGAAGGGTATTATAATTAGAAACAGGTTCATCAAAGGCACCAAATCTGACACTTTAGGTGGTGAAAAACGATGCTGATCCCTTCGGGCAGAAGGAGGATGAGCCATAATATTATCCTTTAGCTAAAGAAGTGATGAAATTTATAAGTTTAACACTGTATTCATCTATATCATTAATAATTTTTTGAGCTCTACCCTGTAATGCACCCTTAATCAATGTTAAAGGTATAGCGGCAATTAAACCTAAAGCTGTTGTTCCAATAGCGGTCTTTATTCCTGCGGATAGCATTAGATTTTTTTGAGTGTCCAACACAGCGGGATTACTGATAGCAGCGAAAGCATATAATAGACCCCAGATAGTACCTAATAAACCCAGATAGGTGCACACTTGAGCCAGAATATCAAACCAGAACAATCCTGCATCAAGTTTATAAACTTTTTGGAGAGCTGCTTCATCAAAGGCATTTTGAACCTGAGTTGACACCTCTTCCTTAGAAGCATCTTTAGGAATATCCTTATAGGCGTTTATTCCATTCCAGAAAATGTAGCCAAGGGTAGTATCTTTCAGTTTTTCCGTTATCTTTATTGCTTCCTCTATCTGGTTGTTTTTAAGATAACCTTTTAAACTTTTATATAAATTTGGTGCATTAACTTTTTCCTTCTGATATAATTGGATATAACGAATAATAGCATAAACGATACCTATAATGAAAGTCAATAGAATCAAATATCCAAATATACCCTGAGCATTACTATCTCTAAAGATAGAAGCAAGTGTGATCTTTTCAGTTCCTGGAGGTATATTATATGGCGTCTGAGCAGTTTGAGCTAATAAAGGTCCAATGCCAATAATAATTATTAATGATGTGAGTAAGATGTGCTTAAATTTCATTTTGACTCCTCTATTTGTTTTGTTATATCTTTTTGCCAATGAATAAGTTCTTTCACATTCTCTGCTGTGATAAATTCTTTATATCTAGTATAATTATATTTTCCAGCAGGAATATAGGTATCTGTTTTCAAACGTACTATATTGATATCTGGCAGCATAGTCTTAATCTGGATTTCCAATTCTTTTATAGTTTCTGCTTCATTTGAAGCTAAAGATGCCTTACTTTTAACCTGGGCAAAGCATAAAGGCATCATCATGATAAGCAAGCAACAAATAAACCAAAAGCGGTTCATTATTATTCTCCTGTATTTGATAAGTTAAAATTAATTTCAGCCATCATACCCCGGAAAGGGGAATTATTCTGTATTTCAATTTGCAAGATGTTTTTTCCTTCTTCAAGGATTTCTGACGGAATTTCAATTCTAATAGGGGTTATCTTTGCTGAAAAAGAATCAAAATTAATATTTATTGTATCTCCCACTCTTGTTCTATTGACATAGATAGTAGCATATTCTGGTGCAACCAGGTCTATATATGCGGAATCAATTTCATAATCAAGCATAAATTCAGTTTCAAAACTGATATTATTATAAGGACGCTCTGAGTTTTCTTCTACCCAGATAGCTTGAACAGATTCATCTGTCATAAGTTCCGACCTGTCAAGAGGCAGGTCAAAGGAAGAAGCCTTAATCACTGCTGTCTTTAGGTCTTCTGTAGATTCATTATCTTTAATTATGGCGCTCCAGTTAGTGTTACTTACTATCCTTTTAGTTCTTATAATACTTAATTCGTCAACTTTATCAGTATTAAAGAATATATTGGTATTAAAGTAAAAAGTGAGTGGTTTATCAAAATTATTAGGGAAGATACATTTAAATTCATTATAACCAGGCTTCCAGGCTTGATTATTTATTTTAGCAGCAAAATGGAGGGAAGAAGGATTACCAGCCACTAAGGTATCAACAGGAATGTAGATTAAATCAACAGGTTTTTCATTTAACCATATTTCAGGGTCATCAGGATATACTAAATGTAAGAAAGCAAATTCAGGTGAAGATTCAAAAGTAAATTCGCGTTCCATTATCAACGAATTATGAGCTGGAATTTGAATTGAGAATAGTTGCACTCCTTTGGGGGACATAATACTTTCCATATTGGGGTTTAATTTTTTTATCTTCCCGTCTGGAAGCTGTAAGTTTAAATTCCAATTATGATCTATTGGGAAAGCTATTTCGTAATAATTGGGTAAACAATTGTATTCCAGTAGCTTTACTTCAGCTAAATTAGTGTAAGTATTAATGCATCCAGCAACATTATAATTATTATATATTTCCAGATAAATGCTGATTGCAGCTGTCCTCAGAGGCTCAATAAACTGTTGAGCATAGGGCATTAATTGACCGTAAACTAAGTTATTATAATCTTCCTCAGTATATTTATTACGGTTTCTAAACGGAGCCATTTCATTGGAAATCTGAAAATATTTATTAAGTTGTGTTTCTATCACATCAGCTGTGCGCTCATTTATTCTGGCAATCAAACACATAGCTTTTAAGCGACGGTCTATATCCAGCATATCCGCTTCAGGTTGCTCCAGCAGATGAATAATTTTAGCACTTTCAGTTTCTGCTCTTTTCTTTAAATTGGGTATACGACGAGGAGGTTGTTCAAATAAATGCCCTTTCCAGGTGGTTTTAGAGGATATAAAAATTAATTGGTCTGGTGAGCTTTTTAATAAATCACCGTTTTCAATAGCCTTAATTTGACGGTCAAAATTATCCAGGTAAGCTTTTATAGCTTGTTCTTTTTTATATTCATTTTCAGCATAAGCAAACGCTTCATAAATGGCTTCGTTTTTAACTGGTAGACCATCCTTTAGATATTGAGCTTCCAATTTTAGAAATTTATCGCGTTTCTCAAAAGCAACTTTCCAATCTTTATTTTTAAAGGCATCATCAAACTCCTGAGCTAATCTTTCTAACTTTAACTTAGCAATAGTGAGATATCTTTCTGACTGTGTATTATCTTTCTGATATAGTTTTCGGGAATAAAACTCAAATTTATCTTCATCACCTTTCGCTAAATAAGTATCAGCTAAAAAAGTAAGAATATCGGTGGCATTTTTATAATTGGGGTAAAGAGTAATAAAATTTGAGAGCAGTTCAAGAGCCTTATCTTGGTTATTATCTTCCAGGTAGATATTTACAGCCCATAGATATATATCTTCAGGTGGGATATCGCCGCTATCTATTTTACCTGAGCGAACATCCTGATAAAGTTGGAGATACATTTGAGCAGCGTTTTCTCTCTGTTCAGGATTTGATTTCATTTCCTCTATCATTGCTATTTTTAAATTAAAAGTTTGAGTACTAGATGGATACTTTGTGGTAAATTCATCCCGAATTTGACTCGCATAGTTATGATTTTGCATTAATGAATCTGCTATGGTCCAGCTTTCATAATAGAAAAAGTATTTCTCCTCAGGATTGTTTTTACTCTGGGCTAATTGCAGTTTTATATCTATAGCTTTTTGATAATTGCCAGCTCTCTTATATGCTTCAGATGCTTGATATTTATAGGCATCACTTTGTTCCTGGTCTTCGGTAAAACGATTGGCTAATTCTTCCAGGTAGAGAGCCATATTGATATAATCACCCTTGCTTTCTGCTTCTTCATAACAGTTTTGAAGCTGCAATCTGATTAAATGTTCCAATTCTATACTATCCTGATTGTTTAGTGAATAAGTTTTAGCCATTTCATAATAATTTTTGGCTTCAGTATAATTATGATTATTTTCAGCTATTTTAGCCAGATTAATATAAATGGTCCTAATAGTGGGAGAATTCAGTTGTTCCTTATTGTTGAGGAGTTGTTGGTAGTATTTTGGTGCGATATCAAACTTTCCATTATCTAAAGCCACAGCAGCAAGGTCCATTAATATAGGGACACCATTTTTTCTAACAATTTCATCTTCTGTATTAATTAGATAATTATAAAAACGAAGTGCAGCTGCTTCATAGAAATTATAAAGTTCTTCCTGATTGGTTGGCAATGGAGGTTCTGCTGTATATTGAGAATGTTTAAATTCTTCAGCAAGATAATCATATATTTTTCTGGAATATTTATAGACTAACCCTTCATTGTTTAAGAAATCTAGATTATCTGGATTAGTCTCATTGTAATCTTTAATTTTTTGGATAGCTAGGTAGTAATCTTTGGGTGTATCTCGTTTTTCCGCCAGATAAGCATATAAATTTATATTAGTGCGTTGAACTTCTTTTTGCCAGGTAATATAATCATCAGAATCTTTAAATAGTTCCTGATAATCTTGATATTCTAAAAGATGTTTATTGTAAGCTTGCAAATCATTTGCATCAGCAGAGTCTATTAATTGATTATAATATCTAACCCTGATTTGTTCGTAAGCTTTTCTTATAGCATCTAATTGTTTGCATATATTCTGGTCATCTAATTCTGCACCCTTGATATTATGTTCATACCACAGTGAGCAATTATTATAATTTGCTTTGATAAAATCATATTTAGCATTACAGATAGTTGTTAAGTCGCTTGCATCTCGCAAAACCAGTCCTGGTGTATGATAAATAGTGATAATTGAATCTATAATACTGGGATTTTTCAAATCCAGCGGAAAAACCTTAAGACGAAGCTCCAGATAATCAATTGCCTGTAAAGGAGCATTTATTTCCATTTTTAAGGAGACTGCTTTATCTATAATTCCAGCTTTAACTAAAGTATCAGGATAATTTACCAGAATCTCTTCAAAAGATTGTATGCCCTTAGCAGGACTGATAAAATCAATTCCATCTAAAGCAACTAAGGCATAGGCAATGTTATCAATGGAATTAATCTTATAATCAGAGGCTAAATAAGGGTCTTTTATTTCTTCGCTATCAACTGCTTCAATTAATTTAGTAAAATCTAAGATAGCTGATTGTAGGGCAGTTTCATCCCCTGAATTCAGCTTAACCCATCCTCTTTGATATAGAGAATGATAATAATAATCACTTTCTGGTTTGTTAACTAATATATCAAACCTACGAATAGCCTCATTATAATAGTTAATAGGTTCATCTGCATCCGAACCTAGGAGGAAATAAAGAGTTCCCAATCTGTAAAGTGCCTCATCATACAAGGGAGAATTAGTATAGAGACCCGAATCTACTAATTCAGTATAGGCATCTAGTGCTTCTTGAAAAGCTTGTTCTGTGTATTTTAAATCGTTTGGCCGGTCTTTATAAGGATTAGTCTTTCTATAATTTTCAATAGCGATATCTAGAGTGGATTTTTTGCTTTCAAAGCTCAAGTAACCAATATTATAAAGCACATAATCTTTTTTATAAAAATCAGGATCTATCTCCAGAACTTTTTTATAATAAGCAAGAGCCTTATTTGGATGGTCCAAATCTATATCATACTGAAGCTCTGCCATATTATAGTAAAATAGAGCATTATTTAATAAGTAAGTGCCATCGGGCTGGAGCAAAGCTACGAATTGTGGATGATTCTTAACATAATCTTCATACTGATTTAATAAGGAAGTTTTTGCGGAGATTAATGTATCATATTCTTCTTTTAATGCAGCTTCATCTTTATTTTCCGATTCAGTAAAATGTATTTGTTCTTGATATCTCAAATTTCTATATTCCAAGATAAGGTCAATAAAATCAAGATCTTGTTCTAGGTAATTAAGGTTAGCGATTAGAAGTGGATGGTTTAGAATCCTATCGATTATCAATTGAAGCTGTTTTGATATAAGTAATTTTTGTTCGTCTTGAATTTTTTTCTGAATAAGACTAACTACAGTTTTATCAAGTTCTGATGTTATTTCACTATAAGTGTTACTCAGCTCATCAAAGTTATTGATCAATTCCCATACTTCTATAAAAATAGCATCATCAAGGTTAGGTGAATTTTTTAATTTTGAAATATTTCTATTCAGACGATATTGTAATTTATTAAGCCTTTTGGTGTATTGCACTCTTAAATCAAAGAAATTATTATGCCATTGTGCAAAATCTGGATTTGCTATTAACTGGTCTAAAATTGATATTATTTCTTCATAATATGAAATGGTTTTACTCATTTCCAGGAGATATTTCATTTCTATAGCTTTAAAATCATTTTCATTTGGAGTTCTTTCTTCATAGAGGAAGGATTCTAATTTTTGGTCTAAATAATTATTAAATATCTCTCCCAGTTTAGTAATATTTGTAGTATTATCTTTTAAGTCTTTAAGTTTTAAAGCCAGATCTGTATATTTTTTATAAGGTTGCATCTGTGGATTAATATTATTTTGAAGTAGTTGGTCAAGATTATCAAGTTGAGGAAGTAAATAAGCATTCAATTCTGATCTAAAATCTTCTAACAAATTCAGATCCTCTGTATAAATATGGTCTATAAAATCAGGGGATATAATTTCCGTTTTTGTTTTTAATTCATTATAAATCAAATTTAAATCGTTTTCAATTTCTATGATTTGGCTTTCCAGATGAAGAAAAACTTCATTTGAAGGATACTGTATATAGTGGTCTAAATCTAAATTCTCTAATTTAGAGAGTATTGAAGCTTTACTGGGTTTAAAATCAAAATGGTACCAATTATAATTTGTTTTATAGTTGTTAATATATTCTTCAGCACGAGTTGAGTTACCATCTTCTGCTACTAAATCTGCCCATAAATATAAATAAAGAGGGTAGTATTGCCCCAAATTTAATTGAGTTATAAGATATTGTAGATACTCTTTACTTGCCTGTTTATCATCCCTATTTAAATAATCAATTATATTTGAATATAATAATAAATTAAAAAGAGTCTGCACATCTTCTAAATATCGTGGATTGATAATCAAAAGACTATCCAGAGTTATATAATTACCATCAAACGAATATAGTTGATTGTATGTGGAAAGGAGATCTTTGACAGAGATTTGTTTTAATGCTTCAAAATTAGATAAAAACTCTTGAAGAGCTTTGTCTCTATTTTCAACAATCAACTCTGGCAAACTTATAGAGAGAAAAGTAGGTGCATTTTGAAGTATTGAATCTTGATAAGCAGGATTATCAATATAGATTGAACTACCGTAAGAGTTTTCTCTTGCAAGAATAGAGTTCAAGGGTATAATGATTAATATTAACAATAAATAGAGTTTAATATTATATCTCATATATATATCGGATTATATACCGCCTCGTTTTTAATATGCTATATAAAAAAATCAGGGCACTTGATATGCCCTGATTTTGAGATTAATTCTAAATTGTAATAGTATGTACTTTTTCTCACTACTTACTTTATTTTTGCAACTCTTTTAACCAGTTACGAATTTCCTCCATCTCCTTTTGAACCTGTTGTTGTTCTCCACGAAGTGCTCTAATTTCTTCCAGCAAAATTTGATATTCAGGAGAAAACTCTTTTTGTATACTGGAATTAACCGGTATTTGTGACTGAGTTTTTAAAACAGGTTGTAATTCAACTGACTTTAAAGAATCGGAGCATTCAGGGCAAGGAGCGGTTTCGTGGTTAGCGCAGAGTTCTTTTTCACTCTCTTCTAACTCGTCTGATTTAAAAATAATTGGTCTTGTAGTTTTTCCTTTGGAAAATTCATCAAAGAGATAAGTAATTCCAACACCTATGCGATGCGTATTTTCCAAACCGTTATTTTTAGCATAATTTTCTACTGCCTGGGCTGCCACCTTAAATGTGTAATTTCCAATGGAGTATTTTACCCCAACATTAAAATCTTGCCCATCAAATTCACTTTGAAGAGATAAATTTTTGGTAGGAGACACCTCAAGTGATGCAAACATTCCACTGAATACGCGGGAACGGGGTGACTGACCGGTGAAACGATTAGCTCCACCACCTAAATTGAACATACAGGAAAGTCCACCAATTACTGCTTGTTTAGATGCTACGACATAGGGTGAATAATGCTCATAATCACATTTATCAGGATTATCTGCCCAGGAATATTCCGAAGGATCATTATAATCCTGAGCTCGTTGTACATTAACAGTGGAAAAGATATTATCCATACCTACGGAGATTTGGGGAAAATATAAAGTTTCGGGTATCAATTTTACTTTCGCGTTCATAAAATAAACATCATCACCAGCAAAACCATCCAATTGTATACGATTAAATAGACCTAATCCCAACATTCCATAAGGTATAAATTCTTCCTCATCCACATTACGATAATAGCCTACTAAAGTAATATGAGCAGATTTGTGAGGTATGACATACGCATCAGGAGTGCGTAATGATCCCATAGTTTGGATTGGTGCTCCTTGGACCATTCCAACTATTGCTACAAGTACAAATACACTTAGTATAAGTTTTTTCATTCTTCCTTCCCTCCACCTTTCGGTGTTTTTCATAATTACGATTTCAAAATATCATTGACTTATTATTTGTCAAGCTATTTTTGAGTTATGCAAAATACAGAAACTAGAAATCTTTTTTATACAGGTGAGGACCTAGCTGCTAACTATCTGAAGCGAAAAGGGTTTACCATCCTGGAAAGAAACTATAGAATCAAGGGTGGTGAAATAGATATTATTGCTCAAAATGAGGACACACTCATTTTCGTTGAAGTCAAAACCCGTAAAAAACACTCTATGAAAATGACTTTAATGAATATCTCTTACACAAAACAAAAGAGAATATCATTAACAGCTGAAAGATACATTAATCAGTATCCTGAAAATGTCAAGTCAAAAATTCGTTTTGATATAATAATTGTATTTTTTTATTATGAAGATAACACCTATAGTATTAAGCACCTTGAAGATGCGTTTATACCAATTATATGATATTTTTTCCAATAAATAAATTAATTATACTATCTAAATAAGAGTCAGCTTTCTTATAACTTACAAAAAATCTAACTGTAGTTTCAATTATGTCCCATATAGACACAAGGTGTACATAATTTAGATATTCTTAATGGATGAAGAAGAAATTTCACAAGAAATAATGTAAAATGTCCTAATATTTTATTTAACAGAGTATTATTTTTATAAATATGGGTGTAGATTGCATACCTATTCTCTTAATCTTTGTATAGAAGAAATAATTTGACAGAAAGAGCTGTTTATAAGCTTTATCACATTATCAAAAAATCAATAATATAAAGGAGAAAAGCCATGCCGAGAATAACGGTAGACCCGTTTTATTGCAAAGGTTGTGGACTCTGTATTATTGCCTGTCCGAAAAAAATTCTAAGATTTTCTGAGGATATCAATGATAAGGGTTATCACTATGC
>MWCN01000067.1 GCA_002070045.1 Candidatus Cloacimonetes bacterium ADurb.Bin211 | reverse complement strand
TTTAGAGGTGAATATATATTGCATCTGGGGGAGCTGATTCTGATAATTGTAAGCAAAACGCATCACATCTCTATCGGTTATAGGATGAGAAACACCTAACCGGGGAGAAACCATTATCTGCAATCTTTCATCGGGATCAAAGGTTACGGTGCGATAAGAACCATTATCCTGCAAGACCTTATATTTAGAACCTAAATACCAGAGGTCAAAACGCAAGCCAGCATTAACAATCATACCTTCCCATTCCATTTTATCCTGGATATAGTAAGCTGCTTGCCAGGGGAAAGCTTGATAACCATCACGTTTACCGGAAGCTTCTTGTGCAGCTTTATAATAGTCAGTAGGTTTATAAATAGGGAGTAAGGCTCCATCTTCGGTTACATATATAGCATATAATTCATCCACAATTCCATAATATGTTGTATCTGTAGGAGCTTCTGGATCGGGTGTCCATCCAAGATTTGCCATATCATAAACCCGTTTCAGACTTGCTTGATAACGATCTTCATAGATATTAAGGAAGTTCTGTAACTGGTTCTTTTTAATATTATGTTTTATTAATTCCAATCCTGTTTTAGCTAAATGTGTTTCATTTATCTGCCATTCAAAATCGGCTCTACCACTTAGTATAGTTGTGATATCATCTACAAAATATTGATATACTGTCCCAGGTGGTAAAAAGCCAGGAATAGAGCGTGGATCTTCTAATCCAGCTACACGATAAGTCCAGAAAGAAGCAGGAAGGTACTCAGCATCACTAATTCCATCGCCATTATAATCTGGACTATAAACCCCATCACTATCATGGTCAATCGTATTCCACCCTTCATTGCCCATTAAAACATTATCCACATAATCTACTCCAGGATTATTAGGATCAAGATTATTATACATATAAATATAGTTAGAACGCTGAATTCCCCGAGGACCAGAATTACTATCTTTTTGATAATAGCTGGCTTTCACGGATAGATTCATAGAGGAATTAAAAACATGGTCATATGTAGTTATATACTGTCTTTGGATAGTTTCGTCATAGGCATAATGGTCTAAAGCATAACGCCAGGCATAAGATAGAGGATAGTTCAAAGAACGGTCACCACGAACGGCAAAGGTGACTTTTTGTGCGGGATTGAACACATATTTGGATTTCAAATTTATATTATAGGTATTATAATTTCTATTCCCCAGATCAATACCCAGAAATTCTTTTCGGCTAGCATAAGGGTTAGAAGGAGGATATTCATTTTCCAGTATATTGATGCCATTAAATGTGAAATCAGACATAGGGTCTGCAATATAATAATCTTTTAATCTTCCATCCAGCCATTCTCCCCCTCCATTCAAATAAAAAGTGAATCTTTCTTTTAAATCCTGTCCACCAAGGGGCCATACCGGGCCTCCAAGAGCAAACTTAGTTACATCCGAATTTCTGCCTTCACCAATAAGGTGGTCCGTATTATATTCAACTTTCCCGGAATAAAAAGGGTCACCGTCTTTAGTAACAATATTAATAACTCCAGATTGAGCATTTCCATATTCAGCAGGAAAGCCACCAGTCATAACCTTCATATCTGCAATTGCATCCGTATCAACCTGTAAAGCACTTCCTCCATCAACTGGATCGGAAACAGACATACCATCCACAGTGAAATTTATTTCGTTAGATCTTCCACCACGAATATGTAGTTCACCGCCAACATTTGTGACTCCAGCTTGAAGAGAAACGATTTCACTAAGTTCGGTAGCGGATATTTCACCCATTGTTTCCATTTCTATTTGGTGCACTGAACCAATCTGGGTTTTACCTACAACATCACTCTTAGCAGTAACAACTACAGGTGCTAATTTTATCCCTGCTTTTTTCATAATAGCATTGATATTAGTGGTCTCATCAACTTGAATGCGTACATCGGTATAGGTTATAGGGTCGTATCCTATAAGAGTAAGTTTAACCGTATATACCCCAGGGGGAATATTGATTAATATTGCTAAACCCTTGGAATCAGTTTGTCCTCCAGTAATGCGTTGATTCCCACGCATAACAACGATATTAACAAATTCTAAGGGTTTATTATTATTATCGCGTACTCGGACTGCTAAACGTCCAGTTGTGGCTGCATTTAATAAACCTATACAACCAATCAATAAAATCAGCAGGATCAATGCAGTTTTTCGCATCGATGAACCTCCCTTATTGTAAACCATTATTCTCTAAATAAAAACGCAACTTTATTCTTTTACTTGAAGCGTAAAATTCTATTTTGGTAATAAGGCAAAATCGTCAAGAATTTTTTCTATTATTAAATCCAATTTTTTTAATTTTCCCTGAAAATCAAGCTCAATTCAATTTATTTATATTGTCTTAAGGCATACCATAAAAAACTCAGAGATGGTTAATTATAACTAACCACAACTTTTTCTCTGTTAGCTGAACTTTTATCAATATAGCCCAGAACTTTTGCAGAAGAAGCAGATAAAAATTCAGTTTTGTATCTATCTTCTATTACTGCTATCATACCAATTCCCAGATTAAAAGTTTCCAGCATAACTTCCCAGCTAAGATTTCCTGCGTTTTGAAGCCAGTGAAACAAAGGAGGAATATCTTTGTCCTTTATGTTTAGATAAGCTGCCAATCCATCAGGAATAATTCTTTTAAGATTACCGCAAATACCGCCACCAGTTATATGGGCAAGACCATGAAGATATTCTTTAGATAAGAAAGGAAGAAGAATAGGAAGATAGCTTTTATGAATGGATAGTAAGGCATCTTTTACAGTAGACTTGAGCTCAGGAATATAACTATCAATATTAAGTTTCAAATTCTCAAAGATTATTTTTCGCGCCAAAGAATAACCATTGGTATGCAGACCGGAACTGGGAATACCAATTATCAGGTCTCCTTTCTGAATATTTCGTGGAAGCAAAGAAGGACGGTCTACTACTCCAACGATAGTGCCAACTAAATCAAAATCTTCTTCCTGATAGAATCCTGGCATTTCAGCCATTTCACCTCCGATGAGGGCACAACCATTTTCTTTACAGGCTTTAACCATTCCAGAGATAATTATGCTCACTTTTTCCGGATTCATTTTTCCTAAACCTATATAATCAAGAAAAAATAAAGGTTCTGCACCCTGAACCAGGATGTCATTAACGCAATGATTTACTAAATCTTGCCCAATAGTATCCCATTTTTGTGCTTGAATGGCAACTCGTAATTTAGTTCCCACACCATCAGTACTGGAAACGAGAATTGGTTCTGTATAAGAAGAACTATCAAATCTATACAAACCTCCAAAACTTCCCAATTCACTTAATACATCAGGATTATAGGTGCTTTTAACCATATCACGAATTGCTTCTACTGCTTCTTCTCCTGCTTTTATATCAACTCCAGAACTGCGATAATCAAGCTTATTATTATTCATAGTATTTTAAGTCCAGCTTTCCAGTTGATTAACCATCATTTGTAAATCAGAGAAATCCTGATGAATCAAGCCCTGAACTCCAAAAGCGGACACACATTTAGCCGCCAGCACAGTTCCATAACGCACAGCAGAACGAATGGTGTTTTTATTCAGTGAGTTTTGAGAAGCCAGATAACTCATAAAAGCTCCAGCAAAACTATCTCCTGCTCCTGTGGGGTCATAAATCTCTTCCAGTGGATAGGCAGGTGAAAAGAAGAGGTCTTCAGGCAGAATTGCCACACTTCCATACTCGCCTCTTTTAACTACAACCACCTGAACTTTAGATTTTAGAATCTTTCGGGCAGCCTTGAAGATATTATCTATACCGGTGTATTGTCTAATTTCATCTTCGTTGATGAAAAGGATATCTACTTTTTGGATAACCTCCGTAAGCTCTTCTGGACAGAGGTTAATCCAATAATTCATTGTATCACATGCGACCCAGCGGAAACTTTTCATTTGATGAAGTACTTTCATTTGCAGTTCAGGATGAATGTTAGCTAAAAGAAGGCTATTACATTGTCTACAGCTATCGGGAAGCAAGGGAGAAAATTCTGCGAACACATTTAATTCTGTGTTTAAAGTCTCAGCTTGATTCCAGTTATTATATTTTCCTTTCCAGTGGAAGGTTTTACCCGGTTTAGTCTCTAATCCATCAAGATGGATATTATGTTCTTTCAGCAAACGAATTGCTTCTTCCGGGAAATCTTCTCCTACCACTCCAACCAGATAAGCAGAACCAAAATAAGAAGCAGCAAGTGAAGCATATATAGCTGAACCCCCCAGAGAATTTTCTATTTTTCCCTTAGGAGTTTCTATGCTATCTAAAGCAATGGAACCAACTACAACCAGACTCATTTTGATGTGTGTGGCAGAGGATTAATTCCAGGATTGAGGGTATCGGACTCTATGAATTCTGCAGCAGGTTTTTCAGTTACTGTGCTCATCTTATTCAAACGGTTTATTGCTATCAAAATTGCCACCAGAAGAACTACCATAATGATTAAACGTTTCCAATCATAAGTCTTCTTATGAGGAGTATGCCAATCAAAATGAGGTCTTTCTTCATTATTTAACATTATTTTCCTTCTTTAAGGTTTCAATTCTTCCAGAAAATCTCCAAATCTTTTCACTCCCTTTTCCAGATTTTCCATACTATTAGCATAAGAAAAACGCACATTGGTGTCAAGTCCAAAAGATGTTCCCGATACCAGAGCTACATAATGTTTCTCCAGCAGTATCTGACAGAAATGGTCACAATCTTTTATCTTCTTTTTATTATTCTCAAGATACCATCCTATATCAGGCATAATATAAAAAGCACCCTGAGGCTTGAAACAATTTATATGTGGTAGTTTATTGAGTTCAGCATAGAGAAAATTGCGTCTTTTCTCAAATTCCATTCGCATATTTTCTATGGAATTATCTTCTTCAGTTAAGGCAACCACACAGGCTTTTTGCGTGATTGAATTGACACAAGAAGTGGCATGTTCCTGAACTCTTCCTGCAGCTGCAATGATAGAGGCAGGACCTGCTGCATAACCTAAGCGCCAACCAGTCATAGCATAGGCTTTGGAAACTCCATTGATTACTATAGTCTGTTCTTGCATTTCAGGGCTGATGGAGGCTATAGATATATGTTCTGTATTATCGTAGACTAAGCGTTCATAGATTTCATCTGAGATAACCAGGATTTTATGTTTTAGACAGACTTCGGCTATTGCTTCCAATTCTTTTTTTGTATAGACAGCGCCAGTAGGATTATTGGGACTATTTAGTAAAAGAACTTTGGAGCAGGGATGGGTCTTTATCGCTTCTTCCAATGCCAGTGCGGTTAGTTTATATTCATTTTCTCTGCAGGTTGGGATTATAACTGGCTCTGCATTTGCCAGTATTGCTTGATAGGGATAACTAACCCAGTAGGGAGCAGGCATTAGAACCTGGTCTTGGACATCACATACGGCTATTAATACATTTAAAATGGCAGCTTTAGCACCAGGCGAGACCAGAATCTGTTTTGGTTCATATTTAAGCCGATTATCCTTTATAAGTTTATCACAAATAGCGCGGCGTAACTCCAGAATACCAGCATTGGCAGTATACCGGGTAAAATTGGCTTCAATAGCATCAATAGCAGCTTTTTTGATATATTCAGGAGTATTAAAATCTGGTTCTCCCACTCCAAAATTAACTACATCTATCCCCTGAGCCATCATTTCATTGGCTTTATTAGAAATAGTAAGGGTAGGTGAAGGCTGAACCAATTTTAAGCGGTTAGAAATCTTAATGGACATTTTTACTTACCTCTGTCTTTATTTATTAAAAAATCTACTAAATAATTGCTAAATAGAGTCACTTCAATTCCCATTTTTATTGGTCTCTACCACAAGACGAGAGATATCGGCAATACGTAGAAATTCATTCTTTATCTCTTTTAATAAGGCATAATGATTAGCTCTAAGTTCAGGGTCATCGCAATTGACTAACACCGCATCAAAAAAATTATCAATGAAGACTCCATATTTTATAAGTGATTGAATAGCACTTTTATAATCTGATTCTTCTAAGCATCGGTCAATTGTATAACGGAGTTTTTGCAATTCAGAGTGCAGAATCCTCTCTTCTTCCTGCTGGAATAGTTCTTCTCTTAAAGGCAGAAATTCTTTTTCTCCATTAATGATATTAGAAACACGCTTGAAACCAATGACCAATCGGATAAAATCTTCTTTTGAACGATATGCCTGAAGAGCTTTAGCACGTTGTATTAAATCGGGAATATCACTTAGAGTAAGATGTTCTAAACTATCTATCACATCATAATCCAGTTTTAATTGTTTTAACAGCCATGCCACTCGTTGATGGAAGAAATTTTGCACATCTTGCTCAGCGGTGGGGGTGAGTTGAGTATAGTTTTTTAATAGTTCTAAGGTATAGTGAATTAAGCTGGAAAGATTAAAATGCCATACTCGGTCTGCAATAATCTGGACAACTCCATTAGCAGCTCTTCTTATAGCAAAAGGGTCAGCAGAGCCGGTTGGTATTAAGCCTATACCAATAATACCACAGACGCTATCCATTTTATCTGCTACGGCCACAATTGCTCCAGAAAGGGTTTGAGGAAGAGAATCGTTTGGACCTCGTGGCATATAGTGTTCATAAATTCCTTCCGCAACTTCATAGGGTTCACCGCCAGCTAAAGCATATTGTTTTCCAATATAACCTTGAAGTTTTGTGAATTCTTTTTCTCCAAGCATATTAGTTACCAGGTCAGCTTTGCAAAGTAGAGCAGTACGAAGAGCAAGCTCTTTTTGAGGCTCCTCAAGGTTTAAAAGGGTGCAGATATATTCAGTTATTTTCTCTATTCTTTGAGTCTTATCAGCCATTGTCCCCAAACAGGATTGGAAAATCACTTCTTTTAACTGAGGGACAAAAGCTTCCAGAGGTTGTTTTGTATCTTCTTGAAAATACCATAGGGCATCAGCTAATCTTGCATCCACCACTTTTTCATTTCCCTTACATATAATATCCGAATATTCTGGATTGCCATTGGAAATGAAGATAAATCTATTGCTAAGTCTACCATCTTTTGTCTGGATAGAGAAGCATTTCTGATTTTGGCTGATAGTGGAAGTGATAATTTTATCTGGTAGAAATAAATATTTCTCCTGGAAAGATGCTAAAACCGCAGTAGGATGTTCCACAAGGTCAGTAGCAGTTTCTATTAATTGCTTATCTGGAATGATTTGCAGCCCATTTCCCAGAGGTAAGTTATTCAATTGTTCTATTATGGTTTTCCTTCTAAATTCTCTTTCTGCCAGGACGGCATTTTCCTGAAGTATAGAAAGATATACTGTAGGAGTAGCTATCTTGAGAGGTCTATTTAAGCCAAGATATCTATTGCCATAGGTGATATTACCACTTTTTACACCGGCGATTTCCAGTGGGATAACTTCTTCCTGCCAGAGAATACATAACCAGCGAAGAGGACGTGCCAGAGCCATTCTGGATTCATTCCAGATCATAGTTTTAGTAAAAGGAAGGTGAGGGATAAGCTCATAAATCCACTCTTTTAGAATATCAGGAGTTGCTTTTCCTGGTTGAATCTTGTGCAGAGCGATAAATTCGCCTTTATCCGTGGTCTCAATATATAAATCCTCAGGATGGGCATTATTTTTCTTTAAAAAACCGAGAGCGGCAGCTGTCAGATTACCTTTTTCATCATAGGCAAGTCTTTTAGCGGGACCAATCTTTTTTACCTGAAGGTCTTCCTGTTTCTCTGGAATGGAGGATGATAAAAGAAAAAAACGACGGGGAGTGGAGCTAACCTTCAGGGCAGAGTAACTCAATCCAGTGCTCTTCATTAGATTGATGAAAGAGCTCTGGATATACTCTACCACGGGTTGTAATTGGGAAGGTGGTATTTCCTCAAATCCAAGTTCCAGAAGGAAATCAGACATAAGATTTATCAGTTCTCTTTAAATGGAATAATTAAAATTCATAGCTCAAGCTGAGCTGATTTATTAAACCTAAATCCCCATAGGAAGTAACGCCATAGTCCAAACGACAATTCTTCCAGTTCCATCCTGCGCCTAAAGAAAATCCAGAAAGGAAAGCTAAATTGCCTCCATTATAACCTTCTGCAGCGTTACTACGAAATCCAGCTCGGAGAGCAAGCGCCGGATTGAGCTCATATTCCAGACCTAATTTAGCTAATATATTTTCCCCTGTAACTTTATCCACTTCCAAACATCCTAATAAAGTGGGCATAAACTGATAGGTGATTCCAGCAGCAAAGGTGAAAGGTAATTTCTCTTTATAATTTGTAGCCGAATAGTAGGAGGTCTGAAATCCCATATTACGTAAACTAATTCCCACCTTAACATTCGGATTAGCCGGATGGTGTATCATTCCTAAATCTACCATTACGGCAGAGGCAGATTTATCATCTATCTGATCATAAATCACTTTTAAGGTGCCACCTAAATCTACAGCATCAGTAATATATTTTGCCAGAGAGACTGCCCCTATTATATCATAAGCTCCAAAAGTTTCACCTGTTGAGATTAAATCTCCATTAGAATCAACCTCAGTTCGCTCTATAGAACCCATATTCATATATCTAATGGAAAAACCCCAGGCAGTAAACCTGTTTTTGGGCAAAAGATACTGGATTTGACCTCCCTGAGTATCTATAAAGGAATTGGTGTAAGTAGTTCCCAATTCTTTCCCTTCTATATTTAATATAGCGGCTGGATTGAAATATAGACCATCGGGATTACGAACCTGTCCTGTTAAAGATTGACCCAGAGCTATAGCACGAGCTGAATATACATTCTTTAAATTGGCAAAACCTGTAGTCCCAGCTTCTTCGTTTACGGCAAAAATATGTATAAAACTCAAACTAAATAGTAAGAGCGTTAAACATAGTTTCTTCAATGTGTTGCACTTCATTATATAATTCCTCTTCATCTCTGGCATTGATTAGGTTCTGACGTCTATCGTTATCACGCAAATATTCAGCTAAGATACGTAATATTTTCATATACTCTTTGTTCAAATCCTGAGGCACTGCTATCATAAAGACCAATTGGACAGGTAAGTTATCCACACTCATAAAATCTAAGGGCTGGCGTATAACACAAACAGCCATCTTGAGCGCATTAACTGTCAAATCACGAGCATGAGGAAGGGCAACGCCTTTTCCTATACCTGTACTCATAATCTCTTCGCGTCCTTTAACCGCTGCCAAAAATCGGTCAGGTTTATTTAAGCATCCACTTTCTGCCAATAAACCAACCATATAAGCTAAACAATCGTTTTTTGAATCAAAACTATTGACTATCTTTACTAATTCAGGCTCTATTAGTCTGTTCATTGTCTCCCCATTTACAGATTTATCTCTTATTTTTTCAAACTCATATTCCGTCAATCAATTTCTATCTATCTATAGATTAAGCTTCGTTACTTGCATCTTATATATATCCTCAGTAAATAATTAATCCTATCAATATTTATTTATCAGACCATACGCAAATAACCCCAGATTCTTCTTTTTTAAAAGACATTATATCTCTGTATTTTATTGTATAATAAGTTAGTTATCATCTCTTGACTCCTACTTATCTCTCTCTTAGCTCTTAAGGTAAAAAAGAGGCAGGAGAGAGTAAGGAAAGAGAGAGAAAACTATCCAGAAAAATATTAATAATAATAAAAATATCTATAACGAATAATCATAATCCAGGAATAAAGATTTTACTTGAAAGAATAAGCTAAAGTAATAAAATGGGATAAAATAGATAAATTGCTATTTAAGAAGAGGTGATAATATGAAGATTATACAGGGAAATTTAATCGCCCAAAACAATCGTTTTGCTCTTGTAGTAAGTAGGTTCAATGAAATAGTCAGTCAAAAATTAGTAGATGGTGCTATAGATTTTCTTCTCAGGCATAATGTAAAAGAAGAGGATATTGAAATAATCTGGGTACCTGGAGCATTTGAGATACCCCAGGTGGCAAAAGTAGCAGTTCAGCGCAAGGATATTGATGCAGTAATCTGTTTAGGTGCCGTGATTCGTGGTTCAACTCCTCATTTTGAATACATCGCTTCAGAAGTCAGTAAGGGAATTGCTCAGCTGGCTTTAAAACAGGAAAAGCCTGTTATCTTCGGCGTTTTGACAACAGACACTCTGGAACAAGCTCTGGAAAGAGCAGGAGCAAAGTCTGGAAATAAAGGGTATTATGCAGCCAGTGCGGCACTTGAAATGCTTAATCTGCTCTCGGAATTGAAAATTGGGTCAGAGACGTAAAGCACGAGAACTTGCTGCTCAGACTCTTTATGCGCTTTCTTTTCGGGAATTTAATCCTGAATATAGCGAATATGAGATGCTCAATGCTTATCCTGAAATTCTGGAAGAATTAGCGGAAGTGGATGGTTTAGCGAATTTTTCAGAAGTCTTTGCCTTTGCTAATGATTTAGTGATGAACTATATTCTACATCAGAAAGATATTGAAAAAGAGATAGAAAAGCACAGTGAAAACTGGACGATTAAAAGAATGTCCACTCTGGATAGGAGCATTCTTTATATTGCTGTATATGAATTAATGTTTACTGATACTCCACCACCGGTCATCATAAATGAGGCTCTGGAAATAGCAAAAAGGTTTTGTGGTACTGGAACAGGGAAGTTTTTAAATGGAGTTCTGGATGCAGTAAATAAAGATTTACGAGAAAGCGAAAAGATTAAAGGTGATAAAATCTGAGTTTTATGGATAGCATCAGTAAAATTAAATGTTCTTTAGGTGTTTTTGCATATAATGAAGCAGAAAATATCCTACCTTTACTTGAGGCACTGGTTAATCAAAAACTGGAGAAAGTAGAAATTGAAGAAATAATAGTAGTTTCCAGTGGTAGCACTGATGGAACGGATGAATTGGTTACACAATTTGCTCAGTTACATCCTCAAGTTCGTTTAATACGCCAGGCTAAAAGAGAAGGGAAAGCCAGCGCTATCAATATATTTATCAAAGAAGCAAAATCCGATATTCTGGTGGTAATTTCGGGAGATGTGATTCCTGCTCCTACAACTATTGAAAAACTGGTTTCTGCTTTTGAAGACCCAACTATTGGAGCAACTGGTGGTAGACCGATTCCTGTGAATGATGACCACACTTTTATGGGCTATGCTGTACACTTACTCTGGAGATTGCACCATCGGATGGCGTTGATTTCACCTAAATTAGGAGAAATGATTGCCTTCCGTAAGGTGATGGATTCTATCCCTTCAGATTCAGCCGTAGATGAAGCCAGCATAGAAGCTATAGTTCAATCACAGGGATATAAGCTCAAGTATATTCCTAATGCGGTTATCAAAAATAAAGGTCCACTCAATCTTAAAGATTTCATTAAACAAAGAAGACGTATTCAGAATGGTCATATCTGGCTGAAGAAAAAACAAAACTATGAGGTTTCCTCTCAGGATATGGGGACTCTTTTAAAAGTTGTTCTGGAAGAAATTAAAGAATATCCTTCCACTGCTTTCAAGGTCATAGCCGTGATGTTACTGGAAGCTTTTTGTCGTTTACTGGGCAGTTTTGATTTTTATGTGAAAAAGAAAAATCCCTTTGCCTGGGATATAGCTCGTTCCACTAAAAACCTTCACCATTGAGGAAGAATTTAGAATAATGATAAAATTAATATTTCAGATGATAGGCTGCTGGCTGATGAAACACATTGGTTTTCCACGAGTTCTGCCTATCAATTATACCGTTAGCTTACTCTATACCTGCAATTCTCGCTGTAGCACCTGTAATATCTGGAAAAAGAAAGCCAAAAACTTTACAGTGGAAGAGTATAAAAAGACCTTCCAGAAGATTGGTAAAGCTCCTTACTGGATAACTTTCAGTGGAGGTGAACCTTTTTTACGCAGTGATATAGATGAAGTGGTCACTACTATATACAATATCTCCCGTCCTCATATAATGAACATTCCTACTAATGGTATCCTGACTAATGTAATAGTTGATAAAGTTGCTGCTATCGCAAAAGCCTGTCCTAAGGCACAGCTGGTGATTAATATATCTATTGATGGTTTGGGAGAACAGCATGATTCTATACGAAATGTGCCAGGGAATTATCAGAAAGCAGTAGCGACTTTCCATAAATTAAAAGCTTTGAATCTCCCTAATTTGCAGGTAGGTATTCATACGGTAATCTCCAAATTTAATGTGGAGAATTTTCCAGCTATTGCTGGTGGACTTATGCAATTGAATCCTGATTCTTATATAACGGAAATAGCTGAAGAAAGAGTTGAACTTGACACTATAGGCTCAGACATAACTCCTTCACTGGTTGCCTATAAATCGGCTATTGATTATCTTATTCATCGGATAAAGAATGAGAAATATAAGGGTATGGCAAAAATCACGATGGCTTTTAGGATTGAGTATTATAATCTGGTGAAAAAGATATTACGGGATAGAAAGCAGGTTATTCCCTGTTATTCCGGAGTTGCCTCAGCTCAAATATCTCCTGAGGGTGATATCTGGACTTGTTGCATAAAAGCTAAATCGCTGGGTAATCTAAGAAAAAACAATTACAATTTCCGAGAAATTTGGTTCAGTCCAGAAGCAGAACTTGAACGAAGGTCTATCCATAAAAAGGAATGCTATTGTCCTTTGGCTAACGCTGCCTATACCAATATGCTGATGAATCTTCCCACTTTATCCCGAGTTTTCTGGCGTAGTTTTATTAAATGGTGGAGTTGATATGTTGACTATACAGAGTAAATTTGATTCTTATCCTCAGAGTATGTGTGAATACCGAGCTTCCAAGGATGGACGCTATGGCTGGTTTCTCTGCACTTCTCATCAGGAAAATAATGTGGTTTTGGAAGAAATTCAGACCGAAATTAAACTGGAAGTATTCAATGCTAATGTGCTGGACTTAAGCAAGCTGGAAGTAGAAAACTGGATGCAGCATTTCTTTTCTGAATTACACTGGAAGCTACACGGTAGATTTCTTAAGACAGATTTACAGGAAAAAGGAATTTCGCTTTTCTTTGCTGTATTTTTTGATTGCGATCTCTATTTTGTTCAGTTTGGCAGAATGTATTGTGCCCTAACTAAGGGAAAAAAACTTGAGACAGTTGGAAAGGACAGTAAAAATTATTATATTCAATCTTTAAATGAGCTCAATCTTCTAGGCTGGTCTGAAGGCGATATCAAAGTCAAAACTTACAAGTGTCATATCCCTGAAAATGAAAACTTTATCGTACTACCTGGAAACATTGCCAGCCAGATATTCAATGAAAAGACCGATGTGCAAAGTATTCTCCCCCTTATTGAAACTCATAGTGCCCTGCCCGGTGCAATGTGGCTCATACTTAAAAACACACCGCTCCTACATAAACCACCTAAAAGGAAATTAACCCGATTGGAACTAACTACTCTCTTGCTTCTTTTAGGCACCGTTTTAGCCATTATTTATATGTTATTCGGTAACAGGATAATTGATGTTGTTTTACATCGCACAGAAAAAGAAGTGGCAACAACTCAAATAAAAGCCAGCACAGTTATCCTGGAAAATCTGGGGAAAGTGGTAAATGCTCCAGCCCGTAGTATAGAATTACAGCCAGACTGGAATGCTGAACTGCCTTATGAAATAACTTCCACTCCTGCTTTTGATCAGCAGAAGCTATATCTGGTATCAGCTAATAACCTGTATGTCTATCAACTAAAAACTCGCTCTTCTCTCTGGCAAAAAGCTTTAGAAGATTCAATAATTTCCATCTATGCCACACCTTTTGGCTTGGAACTCTTTCTATCAAATAATAAGATAGTAGCTATAGATGATAATGGGAATCTTAAATGGACTTTAGCCTTAGCTGCTAATGTGAAAAATAATCCTTCCCTTGATTTCATAGTTATCACCCCCAAACAGGATAGAAGAATAGACCGTAGCATAACCGTCGTACCATTAGAAAAAGGGATTAGTGTTCTGGATAGTCAACAAGGCCTGGTTATGAGTGAGCTTCAGCTCAAAGAAAATTTGCTTTATTTATCTGATTATGATGACTACAATAACTGTTTCTATGCTATTGTGGGAAATAAATTGGTCTGTATTAAACTTAATGTAGTGAATTAATGAAAAAATATATAGTTCTTTTCACTATAATCTCACTTTTTACCCTGCTCTCTGCTGTGGTAGGAAATACAAATCAAGTTGGTTTTGCGCGCTTACAATATGATGGAGGTGGAGATTGGTATAATGACCCGGAAGTCCTGCCTAATCTGGCAAGATATGTAAATTCAGTTTTGAATACTAATTTCCCCCTAGATCAGAATGTAGTTAAAGCCAGTGACCCTAAATTATTTGATTTTCCCTTTGTTTATATGACCGGTCATGGGAATATCCGCTGGTCCGAGCAAGAAGTGCAAAATCTACGGAATTGGATGCTCAGAGGTGGCTTTCTCTATGCTGATGATGATTATGGGATGGATGCAGCCTTTAGAAGAGAAATAAAAAAAGTGTTTCCAGAATATGAGCTGGTTGAATTGGATGGTAGATTTCCACTTTTCACTTGTTTCTACGACTTTAGTTCTGGCTTACCCAAGATTCATGAACATGATGGCAAACCTCCTCAAGCTTTTGGTATCTTTGATGATACGGGAAGATTAATGTGTCTGTATACTTATGAGAGCAATATTAGTGATGGCTGGGCAGATCCTTACACTCATAATGACCCGGAAGAAGTGCGAGAAACAGCATTAAAATTTGGTTGTAATATCATCTATTATCTTTTCTGTAGAGGCTAAAAATGCGAATCTGCGTTATCTCTGATATGCACTATCCCTATCAAATGCTGGATGATAGAGATAAAAAAAATGCAGAACTGGTGCTCTCTTTTTTAACTGAAGCAAAGGGAAAGTATGATATGATGGTACTGAACGGCGATATTTTTGATCTCTGGTTTGACTGGAAATATACCATTATAAAACAATACTTTCCACTGTTACATCGTCTCGCTGATATTCAAGATGAAGGTTGTAAATTAGTAATGATTAGTGGTAATCACGATTTCTGGTTTAATGATTTTTTCCAGAAATATCTTACTATTCCCATCTATGAAGAAAAATACAACATTATTGCCGATGGGAAGAAAATACTATTTACACATGGAGATTTACATCCTGAATTTGATGTCCGCTATAAATTGTTCCGTCGTTTAATCAGATTTAACGGAATAAAGAAAATGTTTTCTCTGCTACATCCTGATTTTTCTCTCAAGATTGCCGCCAGATTGACTCGTTCCAGCAGAATGAAAAATTTTATGCAACCCCAAAAAACTGCTGGCTTGAAAAAGTATGCAAAGTATATTATTAATAAAGAAAAATATGATTATGTGTGTATGGGACACAGTCATCAGCCTGAAATAATGGAAATAGGCACTGGTAAATACATAAATACAGGTGATTGGACAAGTCATCATACCTATGTGGAAATCAGAGATGGCAAAGTTGAAATAAAACAATATAAATAAAGGAGATAGGAAAATGAGACAATTTCCCGGTATTATCGCTATGGTGATGTTGATTCTTTCTTTTAGCTTATTACTGGTAAACTGCAATGCCAGTAAAACTGAAACTTCAGAATCTGATTCGTTAAAAGGGCAAAAAGACCTTACAGCCAAAAAAATAACTGCTATTATAGAGACTAATTATGGTAATATTGAGCTGGAACTCTGGCCTGATATGGCACCTAAGACTGTAGATAACTTTATTAAGCTGAGTAAGGAAGGTTTTTATGATAACACTTATTTTCATCGTGTTATACCAGACTTTATGATTCAAGGTGGAGATCCTAATACTAAAGATAAAGACCGTTCTAATGATGGGATGGGAGGTCCTGGTTATCAATTTGAAGATGAATGTTATATGATAGGAGAAGAAATGAAAGGAACCATAAATGATGAAGACGCTGCTATGCAGGTCTGGACTCAATTGATTGTTCCTTATTTGGAAAAAGAAGAAAATCCTAACCAAGAACTACTGAATATAGCACAAGAGGTAATAGAAAAGCAAAGTCCAGAAGCTATGTATGGTAAAACCATAGAATGGTATCAAGAAGTGACTGGCATCAACACTCCGGTGCATAAACAGATATTGAAGTCCCCTGTTCTCTATTCTTATATCTGTATGGCAAACGCTGGATCCAATACCAATGGTTCTCAGTTTTTTATTGTGACTAAGAAAGAAGGTACTCCCTGGTTAAATGGAAGGCATACTGTATTTGGTAAAGTAGTAAATGGTATGGATGTAGTACATAAGATAGAAAACCTTCCCCGTGATGATAAAGATAATCCCTTAGAAGGCAATCAGGCTTTCATTAATAAGATAGTAATTCCCTGAAATTGAGCTATGTCACGCACTTCAGAATCTGCCTT
>MWCN01000066.1 GCA_002070045.1 Candidatus Cloacimonetes bacterium ADurb.Bin211 | reverse complement strand
TAAGAATACTAATTAAAGCATCGTTATCAATAGCAGAAAGCAAATCACAGTAGGTAATATTATCATTTAAAGAGGTAGTTTTCTGCTTTTCCAGCAATTTTTGTATTTCATCACTGAGCTGATTTTTAAGTTCCAGAATTTCTATAGTTGTCCCATCTTCTCTTATCGTAAATTGCTGTTGTCCTGCATCCATCACAATATGCAGGATAACCTGATTATAGTGTGGGTCTTCATGATGGTTATGAGCTATCCAATCATAGCTATGAAGATGGATTTCAACATCACCTCTCAGAATTTCTCTATTTAACTCAATAATTACATTATGAAAATCAGGACCACGAGAAGTATTGTATTGTCCTTGATATTTAACTTGAAGAGTTTTGCCACTGGCGGTTTTTAAAGGAGTGAGCAGATGACCTGCATCCCAGATATGATAGAGAAATTTCTCATCCATTAGCACTTCTCAAAAATATCTCTGCAACATTGCGTATCTTGCCCGAGCAGAAGTAGAACGATAATAGCTTTGAGGTGTGTAATCTATAGGGTTAGAAAGAATACTCACCAGTTTCATAGCTTGAGTTTTACTAAGATTGCGACAACTGGTTCCATAATAATGGTAGCTGGCAGTTTCTATGCCATAAATTCCCTTACCCCATTCTACATAATTAAGATACAGTTCCAGCATCCTATCTTTTGACATAAGCAATTCCATAATCACAGTAACTTGAACTTCCAGATATTTTCGCAGGACATTCCTGTTTGTGGTAAGAAAAATGGTTCTTGCTACCTGATTACTAATAGTGCTGGCTCCAAAGCGTATCTTGCCACTTTTCTTATTTTTCTCCCAGGCTTTTTTTACCATATCCCAATCAAATCCAAAATGATGATAGTAATTGGCATCTTCAACGATGATGGTCATTCTTACAATGGATTTAGGTATCTTCTCTAAAGGGATATATTTTCGGGGCTTACATTCATAACCTCTAACCAGTTTTCTCTGTATCATTAAAGGTGTTAAAGGAGGATTAATAAAATTGTAAAAGAGACAAAGAGTGGCAATAATAGTCCAGAAAAAGAGATGAGCATAAACTATGAAACGCAGAACTTGAGCAAAGAAATTGCGTTTCTTTTTCATTCAATACACACAAACCTGAAATTCAATAATTAATTTAACAAAGAGCCAGCCAGAGATAAACTTAGAAAGACCTTACAATTAAAACTATTCAGATTTAGTTTGAGTTTTATTAACAAAAGCAGCTACCCGAGCTTTACGACGAGAAGCAGTACGTTTATGGATAACACCTTTCTTCGCTGCCTTGTCCAGCTGGGAATAAATATCATTCAATAACCTTTGTCTTTCGTCATTGCTCATATCAGTGCGGATTTTTTTTTCTAAAGTTTTGATAGTACGACGGACATAATTATTCCGTGCATGCCTTTTGGCATCAGTTTTCATCCTTTTCATAGGTGATTTGTGTTGGGGCATTTTCTACCTCATATTCTCTTAATATTTTGATTCCACATATAAATGGCTTCTTTTTTTGTCAATGCTTTTTGTTAATTGTTGTTTTTGCTAGGTGTATTAAAATCTTTTAAAAGGGAATGTTATAATCTCAATTTAATGGGTTTGTCCTGAGGATAAAATCCCTCATTCCAAAACATTCTATACCTTAACACTATCGTATAGTAATATCTTATCCTTAAAAGATGAATAACCTCCCTCTTCAAGGGCAATAAAAATCAACTGATAGGAATTAATCTCAGGCTCTTCTTGACAGCCCTTAGAATAGTGGAATTATTCTCCGAATTTGGTTAGTTTATAGCAATCTTGAAGTGCTTTCGTTGCTGATTGATTATTTCTCTCATTTATCAACTTTGATAAACTGATTTATAAAGCTGTTAAAGCAAGATTACTTTTTGCATAATTTTTACAGAATAGGGGTTTTAACCATAGAAAACAGCTGCCTAACCTTCCATCTTATCCTATTTACTTTCTTTTTAAGATAGGTAATGAAATGTTATAATTATTATTATCCTACACTCAATTTCTAAGATTGTATAATAAATCTATTAATCTGGACACCTGATTTTGCGCACTAAGTTCTGATATATCTTTTTCATTTTTCAAAGGTTTTCCCGATTGCCACAATCTGTATAAATTCCTCAGATATTCAATAGCAGCTTCGGATTCGTTTATATCAAAGCATTTACCTGCTTCATAGCGATAGATAAGTTTTTCTGCTTCACTGTTATGAGGTCCCAAGCATAGAATTTTATTATAGGAGGCAAGGTATTCAAAAAGTTTAGTGGTGAGCATTCCTTCTGCGCCAGGATAATAGTTAATCAGTAAAAGCAAAACTTGAGAATCCAGCATTTCTTTAAGTGCTACATAATGTGGAACAAAATTTTTGCATACAAACTTTCCAGATAATAGATTTTGTAATAAATTGCGATATTCTTCAGAAAGATTGGTTCCAATAAAGCTTAGTTCAATATCTTCATCAGGGAAGGCTTTAGCGATTATTTGAATGAGAATATCCAATCTCTGTCCTTCAGTTATGTTTCCTATAAACTTCAGCTTGAAAGGTTCGTTTCCATTTTTTATCTTTGAAATTTTTGGAGGGAGTATTTTTTTTTCATCATAACCGCTGTAGATTACAGAAACTTTATCAGTTGGTAATTGAGAAGCCAGATGTTCGGATACCACCACATTCCAATCAGCGTTCTGAGCAACCTTTGTTTCCAGGCTTTTATGCCAGTAACGACTGACGAAGGTCGGAGGATTTAGTTGCAAGTAATAAATAGAGGTCCAGGGATCACGCCAATCAGCAATCCACTTAATATTAAATTTATTTTTTAGTTTTAATCCTATAAGATGAGTAGAATGAGGTGGTCCGGTAGTAATGACAAAATCAACAGGAGTGGTACGAAGATACTCAATCGCTTTTTTTATAGCAGAAGGATTCCAGAATTTACGGATATCAGGGATAATAAGATTGAGTCTTATCCAGATAAGGATTCTATTAATAAGGTTTTGTTCTTTGTCTTGACTTATGTTTCCATAAGGAATAGGTTTTTTGTTACCAGAAAAGATTTTCCATATTTTTTCAAATTTAAAGGTTTTAGTCCGAATAACAGTCACCTCTTGAGGGATTTCGGCTAATAGACTGTCATCGTAGACAGGATAATCTCCGTCTTTAGTTGTAAGAACGGTTATTTCAAAACCTTGTTCCACCAGAATAGGAATCCATTTAAGCCATCTCTGAACCGTGGCACCTCCACAAGGAGGAAAATAATAGGAAATTAAAAGTAAACGCATCAGGCTTGAAGTATTATTTCCGCTAACTTTTGCCAGGAAAACTGCTGCTTAAATGAAGGTATATTTCGTTGCATAACAGAAAACAAATCTTCTTTAAAAAAACGAATTAATGCCGCTGCTAAAGCTTCTGGATTATCAGGTGGAACCAGAATGCCGGTCACATTATCCTTCACATATTCACTTAGTCCTCCAACTCGTGAAGCAATAACTGGCAAATTAAATTCATAGGCAGTGGCAATAACTCCACTTTGAGTGGCACTTTTATAAGGAAGCACGCAGACCTGAGAACGCAGGAAAAAATTTCTAATTTCATGTTCCTGTATATAACGAAAATGTGCCTCTATAGCATCTTCCAGATGCAATTGATGAATCAAGGAGAGATATTTATCTTCCTTTCCGTATACCTCTCCAGCTATGATAAGTTTAAGTTCTGGGATTTTTATTCTGGCTTGTTTTAATGCTTTAATAAGTATATCCAGACCCTTATAGGGTTTTATAAGACCAAAAAAAAGAGCTGTAGGTTCTTCTGCTGGGTTTATTTCAAAATCGTCTGAGGCTGCTCCATAACAATCATAGATAGGATGAAATCCCAGAATACCCTTACCTGCGATATCTTCTGGCATTGTATTCTGTAGGTCTTGAAGACAGGCTTCGGAAAGTACCACAATCTTATCGCAATGTTTAAAGAATTGACGGGAAAGAAGATTTGAGCCAGGCCATTTCTCATGAAAAGTTATATTATGTGCCAAACATATATTTCTTGTGGAGCTTAGATGCTTACAAATCCAGGTATAGGAAGGAGCAAACCAGGGAAGAAAATAAGAAATAATTGTTAAATCAGGTGCAAATGCTTCAATACTTTTTATCACTTTTGACCAGGAAGCTGGATTATAAGGAGTGAAAACTTTTTCTATATCAATTTCCGCTGATTGACTAAAGTCTGCTGTCTGACCCTTACCAGGGAATAATAATTCTGGATATTGATGTTCAAAAGTGAACATCTTGATTTCATTACCAGCTCTTTGAAATTCTTGAGCCAGGCGGAAAGCAAATTGTGAGATCCCACCCCTAAATGGAGGTGCTGGACCTATAAAAGCTATTTTTTTATTAGATTCCAGGGTTTCATTCATTAATTTCTACTCTGTTGAAAGAATCGTTTAACCACATCAGGATCACCATATTTGCCAAAAAGAGCCATAAGTTTAAGACGAACTTTAATCCCTTTCAAATCTCCAGCTAAAAGACATCCTATCTCAGCTAAATGCTTGCCACCGCCTTCATATCCATATTCAGTAAGTACTCGTCCTGTATAGGTGCGAGAACAGATGACCACGAGAATATTTTTCTCCAGTGCTGCTTTGATATCTGGAACAAGACTGGAAGGAAGATTACCCCTACCAAAAGCTTCAATTACTATAGCTTTTGCACCGGTAGCTATTGAAGTCTGTATATATCTCCCATCCATTCCTGCCACTGCTTTTATTAAATCCACTCTGGGCTCTATCTTATCCGTCCAGACATTCTCTCTATAAAGGGATATTCTGTGGTAGACAATAGCATCTGGGTCCACACTTCCCAACGGTCCATAATCTCCCGAACGAAAAGCATCCACTTTACCAGTATCAAATTTAGTTACATCACGAGCAGTATGAATCTCATCATTCATAACTACCAGCACCCCTTTATCAGCAGATTCAGGATGACAGGCAACTCTAACTGCTCCAACAAGATTTCTGGGTCCGTCTAAGCCAATATCACTTCCACTGCGCATAGCTGCAGTAAATACCACTGGTTTTCTGGTAGTCAAAACTAAATCACAGAGAAATGCTGTTTCCTCTAGAGTATCAGTTCCATGAGTGATAACTACTCCATCGTAATCAATGATTTTCAAATCAATCAGTTTTGCCAGTTCCAGCATTATCTCTGGAGTGATATAAGGGCTGGGAACATTCATATAGTCAAGCACATCAATATTTGCCACATTATTCAACTGAGGAAATTCGCGCAAAAATTCTGCCAATTCAGAACTTGGTACCACTCCTAAAGATCCTTTTTCTTTCATAGAAATCGTTCCACCCGTGAGGATAATCAGGATGTTCTTTTTCATAAAATCATTCATTTTTTATCTCTTATTCATTTTATATACAATGGGATCTTTTAAACCTGCTTCTGCAAAAGCTTTTAAACGCAATCTACAGCTTTCACATTCACCACAGGCTTCTTCATTATCAGCATAACAACTCCAGGAAAGTTCAAAAGGTGCGCCTAATTCCATCCCTTTTTGCACTATCTGTTTTTTAGATAAATGCAGGACCGGTGTAATAATCTGAATTAGGAATTCATTTTTTGTTCCTGTTTCTATAACCTTTTGAAAAGCTCTAAAAAATACCTCCCGACAATCAGGATAACCACTACTATCTTCTTCTACAGCTCCGATATAAATAGCTTCAGCTCCTATAACCTCTGCCCAGGAAACAGCAGCACAAAGTAAATTAGCATTACGGAAAGGAACATAGGTGATAGGAATGTCTCTGGAAGGTTCTTGCCGGGGAACTGATAGAGAAGAATCGGTTAAAGCCGAACCTCCAATTTCTTTAAACCAATCCCAATGACATATTTTGCTTTCTTCTGGTTGGTAATACTGGCAGATAGCTTCAAAGCTTTTCTGCTCCCGCTCTTCGGTTAATTGTCCATAATTGCAATGGAGAAAATAAAGCTCCTGGACTTCTTCTTTAGCAATGGCTGCACTAACCAGACTATCCATTCCACCACTTAATAAAACGATAGCTTTTTGATATTTCTTTCCCATAAGTATTCTTCTTTAACTCCCATAAAAAGTAAGGGCTTATTGTGTCAAGCGTTGAATAGAAAACTCATTTGCTCTAAAGAGATTAGTTTTAGTGGAGAGAAAGGAGTAATTTATAATTATATATTAAAGGATTTTATGTATTATTCCAACGATGGATGTTTTCTAATAAATAATTTTGTCTTCTTTTATTTATATTACCGTTTGAATCAAAACACTGCTGGTTTATAATCCTTATCAGTTGCCTATCCATATTAGTTTTAGCTATCAATATATTTCTTGAGTTAATGATTTCAATTTCAGAAAAAAGACACCATCTATCAAGAACGGTTAGTAAAGCATCATAGTTTTCATTTGTTAAAAGATTATAAGAGGATATTAAGTCAAATTCCTTTTCAAAGTTGGGTGTAGCAATATTATTTATAATGGATATAATTTCTTGCATAGTATTAGAAAAACCTGAGAGAAAGTCCCATAGTTCTGATGCTATTAATATCTCTGCTTTATCAAAATATTTCTTTCCATTTACTAAGCTATTTAGAAATCTATCTTTATTGTAGCTGCATTCATCTTCTCCCTTTTGTATATCTACAGTTGGGTCAAAAGGAAAACCTAAAAAGAATTTTATTTCCTTGCCACTGAAGATACGGTGTAATGCAGCTTTAGCTTCTAATATTTTTTGTTTTTCTACTTTCATTTCTCCAGAATTAGGTTTTACACTTTTTATTTCAATAGCTATTACAGATTTATTATCTTCAAAGAAAACATCCGTAGAAAAATCAACTGTATTAACTAATTCATCTACTTCAGCATTAACAATTTCATTCCATTCCTTTTTGCAATCTGGAATTCGTCTTGAATTACTAAGAGCAGTAATTATCTCATTAATTATTTGTTTTTGAGTATTAGAAATTTTTAAAGGTTGTTTATTTCTACCAGAAGTCCATTCTCTTTTTTCTCCATTGCAAAGGAGATTAGCTATGTTTTCAAAAAAGGATTGTCCCAAAGTAGTGTTTAGACCATGATACCAGCTACTAAGGCTAATAAAAAAATTATTATTTTCCTGGTTAATTGCTAATTTATCAGAAAAAGCCGCTAAGAAAGCTTTATGAAAGGGAGCATTTCTTACCAGACTATTTTCGTCTGGAAAACTTTGAAATCTTTTTTTCAATACTTTTATAACTTCAAGTGCTATTTCCTCTTTTTGCTTTGGGATTAAGCTCATAATGACTTATCCTTAAGATGAAAAATAGATTCAGAATAAGCATTTTTATCTTTTTCTGTACGATTTAAAACTGGTCGTTTATATTGATTTACAATTTTCATACCAGATAAATTGGCAATAATAGGATATAAATTATATTTATCATTTGAAACGATGAAAATATCATAATCTTTAACCAGATATTTTTTGAAATTATTTAATACCGTACTAATGCCCTCTATATAATTTTTTCTAGCCTCTGAACCTTGACCTTTGAACAAAGGTCCGATTTCTAACTCATCGTTACGCTTAAATCCAAAAAGGTCATATGCATATGCATGCTGTTCATGATAATCTATCAGGCCTACATAGGGTGGTGAAGTAAATATTCCACGAGCTTTATTCTTAGCTAATATATAAGCAAATTCAGGATTCACTTTACTTAATTCGGTTATGAGATCTATGGTTCTGCTATCACCTGTCAGGCAATATTGCATTTTATCTTTTCTCAATTTGGCATATTCAGCAAGTCTTTTGACTGTGTCTCTTGAATAAGTAAGCCACCATTTCAGTATAGAAAACAATGGTTTGCATATCTTTTTATGCTTGTGGCAATAATAAGTATAATATACCGGTTCAACTAGTGTAGCTAAGTCTGAATGAGTTGTAGCACGGCAACTTCTCATTGTTCTACTTAAAATGATAGTAGCAATATTTCTAATCTTTTCATCCTTAATTTTCTGAATCAACCCATAAACATATTCAATCTCATTGCGAACATTATATAAATACCACTTATCCAAAAAAGTATCTTGGTTATCCTGTTTTAATCTAATATTATATTCAGTGACCAGATTATTATATATACTTAAAAACTCTATTTCTTTTTGCTTACCATATTCTTCCTCATTAATTTCTCCCTTTGCAAGTCTATATTTAAATTCAGGACTAGGAAAATATTGTGTATTAAATTTATTCAACTCTTTAATAAGAGCATCGTCAAAATCTAAAATACGACTATCAGTAAGGTAAAGTCTTAAGCTATCATTAATCTTATTAAGTTCTTTTTCCAGTTCTACTATATTATATTCACCCAATTTGCAATTTGAAATTAGAGCATTAAATTCAGATATATCCACCCCAATAGCTTTTATGCCAAGTTCACTTGCTTCCACTAAAGTAGTTCCACTTCCACAAAAAGGGTCTATAATTATATCTCCTGGATGGAAGAAAACTTCTTTCTTTAGCTCATCCGTGTGTTCATCTAAAAAATACTCTACGAGTTGTGGTATAAATTTACCTTTGTAAGGATGAAGTCTATTAACATGTTTTGTTCTTTCAGCTTCTGTATAATTATCAAATGATAAAAGCCAATTTATGTCTTGATTGTCTTTTTGAAGCCACTTTGATGCTTTTGAATAAAAATGAGAACGATAATAATGTATTAAATCATCTTTTAAGATTTGAATACTGCCATTATGATTATATTTACGTATCTTTCCATATTGAATTAAATAAGTTATATTTGATACAGTTACTTTTCTGCCCATATATTTAGAAGCCCAATCACTCGCTTCATATAAACTTAGAAGTTCTCCCTTCTCTATACCATCCATTTTTTATTCCTACTTGTAATATTTTAAAGTTTGTATAAAAAATAATAGGTCTTGCTGTCAAGGAAAATAGGTTATTCTTATTTATACTTTCTCTAGGTTAAAGTGCTTACGGATTAATAATATTTTGGGATTTCTTAAGTTATTTATTGCACCTCTTAGCATATATATGTGTTTAAATATGAGAAAAGAGATAATAAAAGAAAGAAATTTTTATTATTTTCCTATGTTCTATATCTTAATGTTACACAATAAGTTATAGAAGATTGTAGATGTTGTGATACCTGATAAATTACTATTTTGCGTTAAAATCATCATTTTTTTATTGACAGATTACATAGAGCTTGAATTTAATATACTTCGTATAATCTCTAACTCTTTAAATACAATCCATAAGGAGGTAAAATGAGCAGAGATGAATTAATTAAGAAGATGGCAGAAGCTGCAGGTATCACCCAAAAAGCTGCTGCACTTGCACTCAACGCTATGTTAGATGGCATCACACAATCTCTTAAGAAAGAAGAGAAAGTGTCTTTGGTTGGCTTTGGTTCTTTTAATGTAGCACATCGTAAAGCACGTAACGGTATCAATCCCAAGACCAAAAAGCCATTAAAGATTCCAGCTCGTAAAGTTCCAGTATTTAAACCTGGGAAGCAGCTAAAAGAAGCTGTCAAGGCTGGAAAAAAGAAATAATCAAATGAATTGACATCCTGAAGAAAGGTGGGACTTATCTCCCACCTTTTTTATATTCTGGTAAAATCAGTATGTTTTAATGAGAGATGGAAAGCTAAGTAAGACAATAGAGCTAATTCTTTTCACATACCCCAAAGCAGAAAATAGATAATGAATTGTTAAAAAAATCAATGAATGCCAAAATCCTCTCTAAGATGTGTGTCCGGAAGGGTTGGAGTGTTATTAACTTCCCTCTTTAATATAATTGAAGGGAAGGGACTGTAGTATTTGAAATGCATAAAATAACTTTATAAATTTTAATCCCAATACTAATCTCATAGTTATTCAAAACTCTTGAGTTATTAAATAATCTTTAACGAATCTTAAATCTTTCTCCCAGTCTCCATCCATCTACAGCACTACTAATAATTCCACCGGAATATCCACTTCCTTCACCTATTGGATAGAGATTGGAAGCTGAAAGGCTGGATAGTTCATCTTTCTTTCTTAAGATTTTGATAGGAGAAGAAGTTCTGGTTTCAGGAGCAATCAGAATTGAATTAGTATAAAATTCAGGAAAGATGTGATTACAATATTTTAAAGTAGAGGATAAGCAAGAAGAAATAAATGATGAAAATAGGTTATTGAGATTGCAAGGATAGATACCAGGAAGGCAGGTGGAATGAATACTATGAGAATAATTCTGATTTTGAAGGAAATCTTTGGCTCTTTGTGCTGGAGCAAGGTATCCTGGGTGAAATGCCTTTTTTTCTAAATTTATTTGATAATTTATCCCATCCCAGATTCCATTTCCATAATTTTTCGCATTAACTGCAGTAACGATAGCACTATTGCCATAATCACTTTCTCGTTTGGAAAAGCTCATACCATTGGTCACGATAGTATTTTTTTCACTTGCAGCAATAATAACCTTTCCACCAGGACACATACAAAAAGTAAAACCAGTTTTACAGGCAAGACGATAACTTGCGGGACCTAGAATCTCAGCCCAGTGTTCATTCCCATAAATCCAGCGATTTATATCTGATTGTTTTTGTTCTATACGGAATCCGAGAGCAAAAGGCTTGGCTTCCAGGAGTATTCCTCTTTTGTGTAGCATTTTCCAGGTATCTCTTGCTGCATTACCTGGAGCCAAAATTACAATTTCTGGTTCTTGCCATTGATTTCCGAAAGCCACTTGTGAAACTTTTTCTTCATTCAATTTTATATCGGTCAGGCAAGTGCGATAATGGAATTTACAGCCTCTAGCTAAAAGATATTCTCGTATTCTTTTAACTATCATCTGAATTCCATCTGTGCCTAAGTGGGGAAGAGCTTCATATGCTATTTCTTCAGGCGCTCCGAATTTTATTAATTCTGAATATATTCTTTGAGTTAAAGCTTCATTTCTTCTACTGGTCAATTTCCCATCAGAAAAAGTTCCTGCTCCTCCTTCACCAAATTGGATATTAGAATTTTCATCTAAAATGCCTTTCTGCCAGAAATCCTGAACCTTGATTAATCTTTCCTCAAGAGGGTCTCCTTTATCAAAAAGCCAGGGCTGTAAACCATTTTCTACCATCGCTAAAGCACAAAACAGTCCAGCTGGACCCATTCCAATGATATATGGATGTGGATTTTGAATGAAAATTGGAGAAAGATTTACTGTTTTTAATGATTGAACTTCGCATAAATCTGGATGCCTGGGAGGAGAAAAATAAAATTCTAATTCTACAGTAAAAACCCAGATAGGATGATCTTTCTTTCTTGTATCCAGCGCTTTACGAATTATCCTATGCAATTTAAAAGAGGTAGAAGGTAAGTGAAGTTCTCTGGCAATTTCATCTTCCAGGATAAAATCTTCTCCAGCAGGAATTCTTAAATTGGACAAGATGTATGTTTTCATTATGGCTTTAAACTTTTTGGTTATAAAAATATAAATGGTGGCGAGACCCAGAATTGAACTGGGGACACAAGGCTTTTCAGGCCTCTGCTCTACCGTCTGAGCTATCTCGCCACATTTACAGGCATAAACTTTTAGACCATTCTATTTGTCAAGACAATTGTGTCAGCTTTTTTTATTATACCTATCTTTTATCCCTGAAAGTAGAATATGGACTTTTTCCTAAAATTTCTGGATGATTACAATTGATTGACCTCATAATCTATACTATTATAGAGCTTTACTTATTTTTTTATCCATCCATTTTACTTAAACTAAGTTATATCTAGATTAAGAGCTCAGCAGGGTAAATATAGCTTTAAAAAAGTGATTTTATTTTTCTTCTCATAATGTGTTCATAATGTTACTAATTAAGATTAAAGGAGTTATTAAATTAGTTGAAAGATATTTAGATAGATTTATAATAAAATAAAATGGTATTTAGGAAAATTTGGAGTATTATATAAAAAAAAGATAGACAAATAATAGCATTTCAAAATTGTGTATTATATTGTTTATTATATTTAAAACTATAAACGAGAATAAGATGTAACCAATGAATTTACTAGAAATCATCCGCCAATATATAACACCAGAACGATTAAATACGGTAATCAGAGTTATCCTAACTCTGGCAATAGGAATACCGATAATAATATTTGTGCGGAAACTGGTACAAAAGATGGTGCGCAACCGTCTGTCACCTCAGAGTGAGCAGTTAGTTGTTAGAGTGGTATATTATAGTCTGGCGTTGATTCTGCTAGTGATGGTATTAAATGAATTTGGCTTCAAGGTTTCTGCGTTACTTGGAGCTGCTGGAGTTATAGGAATTGCGGTTGGTTTTGCTGCTCAGACGAGTATTTCCAACATTATCAGCGGTATATTTTTGATTTCAGAAAAACCTTTTGTCGTTGGAGATGTGATTGAAGTTGGCTCTGTTAATGGGGAGATTCAGAGCATAGACCTTCTTTCTTTAAAGTTAAAGACTGCAGATAATAAATTTGTTAGAGTGCCTAATGAAACTGTTATAAAAACAGAAGTGACCAATTTGACCCGCTTTCCAGAACGAAGAGTTGACATTCAAATTACAGTTTCTTATAAAGAAAATTTGAAAAAGGTTCAAGAATTGCTATTAAAAATAGCAGAGGAAGAGCCAAAAGCTCTAAAAGAACCTGAGTCATTAGTTAGAGTAGATAGTTTTGGAGATTCTGGAATAAACTTAGTATTCAGCGTTTGGGGAAAAACCAGTGAGCTGGCTACTTTAAAGACTGAAATTATTATGAGAATAAAGGAAACTTTTGAAGAAGAAAACATTGAGATACCTTACCCGCATATCGCTATATGTGCGGAAGAAAAGATATAAAAAACTAAAACAATAAAGGAAGTAAAAAAATGAAAAAGAAACACAAAATCAAAGCCATCATATTTGATTTAGATGGCACATTGCTGGACACGGTTCAGGATATTGCTGACAGTATGAATTTGGCATTAGCTGAACTTGGTTTTCCTGAACATTCGGTGGAGGCATACAAGGATTTTGTGGGGAACGGGCTGTATAAATTGGCAGAGAGAGCTTTGCCAGAAGACAAACGCACTCCAGAAATGATAAAAGAATTGGCGGATAAGTTCTGGAAAATTTATGAGGAAAGATGGCCTATCCACACCAAGACCTATCCTGGAATCCTGTATCTAATTCAACTCTGCGTTTCACACAAGATTAAGCTGGCAATTCTTTCCAATAAAGTGCATTATTTCACCAAAAAAATGATTCGTTACTTCTTCCGTGGAGCAATGATTAATCAAGGCAAGAATCCTTTTGGTGTCTATAGTGGAGAAGTTCCAGGGATACCTGATAAACCAGATCCAACCAGGGCTTTAGAACTTGCTGCTAAGTTAAAATGCAAACCTGAAAATGTTGCTCTGGTTGGTGATAGCCCCATTGATATTGAAACAGCCAGGAATGCTGGTATGATTGCAATTGGTGCTGCCTGGGGATATAGCGGTCGCGAAGCTCTGGAAAAAGCTGGGGCTGATTATATATTTGATACCCCTCAAGATATGGCTCTTGAAATAGAAAAATTGCCCATTCTCTAATGAAAAGTTACCGAAAGGAAATCTGGCTATTTATAGATAAAAGACGGGATTTTATTAATATTACTTCACAAGTTGAAAATTGTGTGGAAGAAAGTGGTATTAAAGAAGGTCTATGTCTGGTTAATCCTATGCATATAACTGCTTCTGTATTTATCAATGATGATGAGAAAGGTTTGCATCAGGATTTTGAAAGATGGCTGGAAAAACTGGCTCCGGAGAAACCCTATTCTCAATATGCCCATAATGGTTTTGAAGATAATGCCGATGCTCATCTGAAACGGCAAATTATGGGAAGAGAAGTAGTGGTGGCAGTAACTAACGGAAGATTAGACCTTGGCACCTGGGAACAAATATTCTATGGTGAATTTGACGGAAAACGACGAAAACGTGTTCTGGTTAAAATTATCGGCGAATAATGAAAAAACCCCGCTTCAATGCGGGGTTTTTTAAATTAAGCTTTTATTTACTATCTTTTGAGAAAACAGATTCTTTCACCAAAAGTGATATTTTTACATTGACATAAATCTGCTTTAATAAAGTAATATATGTATGTTTTATTATGAAGTGTATTTGCCTATCAACTTGATGAAAGATTTTTGCTACTGTTCTCCTCTGGAAATTCCTGAGGGAGTGAGGGTGCTGGTTTCTTTTAATCGGAAAGATATAATAGGGATCTGTGGAACTCGTTTAGATAATGATCCCCAGAAAGATATTCGTTACAAACAAATTATTGAAATCTTAGACCAGCAACCAATATTGGATTCCACCTTAATGAGTCTGGCAAAATGGATGGGTGAATACTATTATTGTTCCACGGGCATAGCTTGTTTTGCTATGTTACCTGCCTGGTTAATTCCTGATATACAGGCTGAAGTTAGATGGGTAGCAGATAATATTCCAGAAGAATACAAAGAGCTGGCTAACGCTTTCTCTGAAGGTCAATATCAGAAAGTTAATGACCTGCGGAAAAAGTTAAAAAGTAAACCTGTGCTTCAATGGATAGAGAGAGCTTCGGAAGAAGGATATCTGGAAATAAAACGCAAACTTAGTCCTAGAGACAAACCTAAAACAGTTAATTATATTCGGGTTCTTAATTCATCAGCTGACCCTAACAATCTTCCCCCAAAGCAAAAGGAGGCATTGCAACTAATATTGGCAAAATCTCAAGAAGAATTCCTCCTTTCTGAAATATCCAGAGATATAAGCTATTCCGTAGTCCATGCTTTAGAACGCAAAGGAATAATCAGTATATTTCCTCGGAAAGTAGAACGCGAATTTTTCCACTTTGAAACTTCGGGAGTTAGAAAAGTCGTAACCCTCAATGAAGAACAAGAAAGAGCTATTCAGGAAATTTTACAGCATAAAGGACATTTTCAAGTTCATCTTCTATATGGTATCACCGGTAGTGGTAAAACTGAAGTTTATATACCTATCATTCGTTCTTATCTTCAAAAAGGTAAAGGGGTAATCTTTTTAATTCCGGAGATTGCTCTTACACCTCAGATGGTAGAACGCTTTCAAGCAGAATTTGGTGATATTCTGGCTATCAGTCATAGTCAATTGAGTGACCGTCAGCGCCTGGAGCAATGGCAAAGAATTGCTAAGGGAGAATGTAGATTAGTAATTGGTGCTCGCAGTGCTATATTTTCACCTGTGCAAAATCTGGGTCTGATTATTGTGGATGAGGAGCACGAACAATCCTATAAACAGGAAAATAATCCTCGTTATAATGGCAGAGATGTAGCTGTAATGAGAGGTAAAATTAGCGATGCTCAAGTTATTTTAGGTAGTGCCACTCCTTCTCTGGAATCCTGGTATAATCAGAAAAAGGGTAAATATCAATTACATTGTTTGAATAGCAGACCGCTGGATATAAAACTTCCCAGAGTACAGATAATATCCTTGTGCGAGGATTACAGTCAGCAGATGTTTTCTGACGAATTAATTGCTGCTATAGCTGTCAGGCTGGAAAGGAAGGAACAGGTTATCCTGTTTCAAAACAGGCGCGGGTTTTCTTCTTATATGCAATGTTTAAAATGCGGCGAATTAATCAAATGTCCCAATTGTGATATCAGTATGTATTATCACCGAGATAGAGAAGAGATGCAATGTCATTATTGTGGGAACACCTATCCCAGTCCCAGAAAGTGTCCTAAGTGTGGCAGTTATAGCTTTATCTATGGTTCTCCAGGTACTCAAAAAGTTGAGCAAACCCTTAGAATACTTTTTCCTCAAGCGAGAATACTACGTCTGGATTCAGATTCTGCCAGACAGCAGGATATCTACAAGGTTATGTATCGCAGAATGAAAGATAAGGAAGTGGATATCCTTTTAGGAACTCAGATGATATCTAAAGGTCTGGACTTCCCAAATGTAACTTTAGTAGGAATTGTAAATGCTGATATCAGTTTGAACATACCTGATTTTAGAGCGGCAGAACGCACTTTTCAGCTATGCACACAAGTGGCAGGTCGTTCTGGTCGTGCAGATAAAGAAGGTGAAGTTATCATTCAGACTTATAATCCAGGGCATTATGCCATAATTTATGCCAGTAACCAGGATTTTCCTGGCTTTGCGGAAGAAGAATTATCTCATCGTAGACATCTATACTATCCACCATATTATCGTTTAGCCAGGATTTTATTTCAATCTGCAGACAATAATGTAATGCAAGAGGAAATGGATGAGCTCTCTCAAAAGATCCAGAATTTAACAGATACTTTTTCTCCAGGAGAAATATTCCTTCTGGGACCTGCTCCTGCACCTTTTACCAGAATGAAAAATCTTTATCGCTGGCATCTAATTTTTAAAGGGCGCACTGCCAAATCTATCAAGCAGGCAATAAATGCTGTGCTTGATGACTACAAAGTTTCCTCTACTATTCATTACACAGTTGATATTGACCCTACTACTTTAATGTGAAGTCCTGAATAATTAACTTGCCAAAATCAATCATTTGTAAAATAAGAACAAAAAAGGAGTTTATTATGGAAAAAAAGGAAAAAGGATTTGAAGACCTTACTATTCCGGAAGATTTGGAAGGTGAGGATTATTCCGAACGCTATTTGACGCTGGAAATGGATGACGGCACCCAACAGGATTTTATTGTCCTGGATATTTTTGAATATGAAGGTAGTCAATATATTGCTCTTGCAGATAAAGATACTTTGCAATATGATATTCTATCTATGAATCATATCAATGATGAAGAAGTGGAATTGAATTTTATAGAGGATGAGGATAAATTCAACGAAATAGCAGATTGGTTTGAAAAGTTATTTTATAATGCTGAAGAAGAACCTGAGGACTAATCAGGATTGACCCGGATAACAGAAATACATTCTTTTAACGAACTTGGAGAAGACCAAAAAAGTGCGGGTTGACACCATAGTCAGAAATTGTAGGCAACTCATAACCTTCAGAGGTAAAAATGGACCTCTAAAAGGTAAGGAGATGAGGGATATTGTCATTTTTGAGGATGGCGCACTGGTTATAAAAGATGGCTATATAACTGATATCGGTTTTGATTCGGAGATAGCGGAAAAATACACTGCTGATGAGGTTATATCAGCAGAAAATTATCTTGTTCTTCCAGGCTTTGTAGATTGTCATACACATCCTGTTTTTGTTCACACTCGTGAAGATGAATTTGCTATGCGGTTGCAGGGATATTCTTATATGGAGATTGCTAAAGCTGGTGGAGGTATCCTCAATACTATTAAGTCCACCAGAAATGCCAGTGAAGATTTGCTCTTTGACCTGGCAAAAAAGCGGATAGAAAAAATGATGGAACTCGGGACAACCACTCTGGAAGCGAAAAGTGGCTATGGCCTGGACACCGAAAGCGAATTAAAGCAATTAAGAGTTATAGACCGTCTGGCAAAAGAATTGCCTATTACTATTGTTCCTACATTTCTTGGAGCACACGAATATCCGGAAGAATACAAAGATAATCACGAGGGATATCTGGACCTTTTATGCAATGAGATGATTCCAGCTGTGGCAAAGCAAGGGATTGCCAGGTTTTGTGATATTTTTACGGAAGCAGATGTCTTCAGTATTGAAGAATCCCGCAGGGTGCTCAATTGTGCCAAAAAATATGGTCTTCAGTTGAAAATGCATGCAGACGAAATAGAACCTCTGGGAGGAGCAGAACTGGCAGCAGAATTAGGATGTGTTTCTGCTGACCATTTAGGTTCTGCTTCTGATGCTGGAATTAGAGCATTAAAAGATAAAGGTGTGATACCAGTTTTACTTCCGGCAACTTTATTTTCACTGGGAAGCAAGAACTATGCAAGAGGTAGAGAAATGATAGATATGGGTCTACCAGTTGCTATAGCTTCGGACTATAATCCAGGAAGTTGTAACTGTGATTCTATACCTCTTACTATGAGTATTGCTTGTATCCAGATGAAACTTATCCCTTTAGAAGCATTTTGTGCTTCTACGGTTAATGCTGCTTATGCTCTTGGATTAGGTAATGAAGTGGGGTCTTTAGAAATTGGGAAACAGGCAGATTTTACTATCTGGGACATACCTTCGCTAAATTTCATTCCCTATCATCTTGGAAGTTCCTATATTATTAGCGTTTATGCTAAAGGTAAGTGTGTCTATCAGGCTTAATCAATGAATAATACCACTAAAGGTATAGCTTATACTATTGTTCAAACCCTGCATAGGTCTCGTAAATACTGGGTTTATAAGGCTCGGGATAATACTACAGGTAAATTTGTTGTCTTAAAGACAAATGACAGACAATGGCGTAATGACCCTACCTGTATTCAAGCTTTGAGAGAAGAAAGTGAAGCGGGATTAAAGCTAAACCATCCCTATATAAGAAAGACCATT
>MWCN01000065.1 GCA_002070045.1 Candidatus Cloacimonetes bacterium ADurb.Bin211 | reverse complement strand
AAATAACAGCTGAAACACTTTCTGCTATTAAGACCAATGCTCATTTAGTCTCAACTTTAAGTGTCAATCGCTGTGCTGATGAATATTCTCGCATCAAACAACTTCCCGCAGAAAAAATAGCTCAGTGGAAGAAACTGCTTGAAGAGACTGGAGTTCTAAATTATTTAACAGCCAAGATTCCCATTCGGTAGAATATTCTAATTCTTGACCAAATCGCTATCTACAGCATAAATATAATATTTTTGGAATAGAATCCAATTTTATTATAATATTTTTGGATTTGATTCCAATTTTATTATAATATCTTTAGATAATACTAAATCATAGAAGGGATAAAAATGATACCAAGAATACTAGTAAATAATATTAAAAATCATTTCTTTCAAGGGAAAGCTATCATTATATTAGGAGCTCGGCAAAGTGGTAAAACTACTATGGTAAATTATCTCTTAAAAGATTATTCTGATCAAGTTATTGTTTTTAATGGAGATGAGCCAGATGTAAGAGAGATATTTATTGATGCAACTTCTACTAAATTAAAAACCTATATCGGGAGTAAAAAGATAGTTTTTATAGATGAAGCTCAAAGAATAAAAGATATAGGAATCTCTATTAAATTAATAGTAGATAATTTTCCCGATATTCAAGTGATAGCTACAGGTTCTGCTCCACTGGACTTAGCAGGAGAGATTAGAGAACCTTTGACTGGAAGAAGATATGAATATTATCTTTATCCTTTGGCTTATGAAGAGATGGTTCAATATCAAGGAAGACTTGAAGAAAACCGCATGATTCCTCATCGTTTAATTTATGGTTATTATCCTGAGATAGTAACACATCCAGATAGTGCAGAGCAGCTTTTAAGGTTATTAAGTGATAGTTATTTATTCAAAGATTTATTTATCTTAGACCAAATTAAAAAACCACCAATTTTGGAAAAGCTTATTAAATCTCTGGCTTTTCAAGTTGGTTCGGAAGTTTCGTACCACGAACTTTCTCAAATGGTAGGCTCAGACTTAAAGACGATAGAAAAATATATTGATTTGATGGAAAAAGCTTTTATTATTTTTCGTTTACCTTCTCTTCAAAAGAATCTAAGAAATGAAATTAAGAAAAAGATAAAAATTTATTTCTGGGATAACGGTGTTCTTAACGCTGTCATAGGTAATTTCAATGATATTCATATACGTCAAGATGTAGGTAAATTATGGGAAAACTTTGTTATATCTGAAAGAAAGAAATACTTATCTAATCACTCTTTATATCATAAATCTTATTTCTGGAGAACCACGCAAAAACAAGAGATAGATTATATAGAAGAAAGTAATAATTGTTATATGGCTTGTGAGATTAAGTGGAATCCTCACAGAAAACCGAGATTTTCTAAAACTTTCTGTAATAATTATCCTCTTTCCGAAACCATAGTTATTAATCCCGAAAATGTGGGAGATTGGATTAGTTGAATAGCCTATTTCTTATCAAATTAAATAATTGACTTATCTTTTTAGCTTATACAATATAAAAAACCCGGGAATAATATCCCGGGTTTCTTTATACTGTTTTCCTTACTATTGAATTGCTATAACTCTATAGAATTTCTTTGGAGAAGCTGGATAGGAAACACTATGATTAGTGGTTATTTCCACTTGTCCAAAGGTTCCATAAGGATCATCGGCAGCTTCAATACGATAACTCGTTGCACCTGTTACTGGTTCCCAAGAAAGGATAATATTATTATCTTGAACTGAAATAGTGACAACAGGTGCAGGTAAGGTAACTCCAGCAATGGAAAAATCAGCCCAGAACCGTGCAGTAAAGAGATTTCCTTCCACAACCCGGGAATTGGGAAGACCTGTAATATTCCATAAACCTGTAGGTACAGGCATTCCAATGTAATCCACATCATAGAAAGTAGTGCGGAAATTCATTAAGCCATTGTTCATAGGATATAGGGTACCATTGGTAAAGGTTAGGACATTATCTGCAGTATCAAAAGAAACACCCATAACTCTTACCAGTTCAGATTCATATTCCTCAAAGTTAGTGACTAGTTCATTAAGACTTATCTCTTGAGGAATAATTACATTGCCGGTGGAAACTGCTGGACCAGGATCAGCTAAAGGAGTAAATTGCATCATACCACCATATTCTGCTACCGTTCCAACAATGTTACTGATGCCATCATAGAGATTATAAGTTGTGGTAATTGCTCCACTATTATCATCTATCAAAATTGCTGCTGTATTATCCTGGATGAATTTTTGATTACGAAAGCTCTGCTGGAAGGTTATTACTGCAGTTCCGGTATATCTGTAATAAACACCTGGTGTACCAGCTCTCAATTCTGCCATAGTAGCTACATTAATAGGAAAGATATAATGTGCTTGGGCTACTGGACTTAAGCTATATCCATTACCATAAGCAACCGCTTTAAGAGTGGTAGTAGTAGTAATAGAAATCGGAGTTGTGTAAATGTTCCCTGCTGTTTCAGTAGGAATGCTACCATCAGTGGTATAACGAATGGTCACTCCAGGACTGGAACAACTTATTGTGACAGTTATGGGAGCAGAAAAGATACCACCATCAGGATTAAAGATCGGAGCTGCTGCAGCTGGCATACCAGGAGTAAAAGTGTGCCAACCCAGATAAGTAGTAGTATCCTGCGGATAGGAATCCCATTCCGTAGCTAAAGTAGGAAATCCGCTTTCAGGATTTGTTGTAACTCCATGAGTGACATCTGATTTACGCACTAAGGTTTTATTTACAGTTGTAAGTGGATCTGTGCCCCAAGCAGTGCCAGGATCTTCTCCTATTCTTCCAAATATATCTATATAAACTGGATTAGCAACAGTGCCTTTAATCAAAGCAAGAGCATCATCTCCACTGAAATTGATGACACTACTATTTATGGCATTTGCTATATTTAGTATTGCCTGATTAGCACTTTCATGAGCAATTACATAGACATTATTATGTTCCAAAGTTCCACTTAAAGTCATTGATTGACTAACTGTTG
>MWCN01000064.1 GCA_002070045.1 Candidatus Cloacimonetes bacterium ADurb.Bin211 | reverse complement strand
AGATTGAAGAAAGAATGGTTATGCTGAGTAAAGAAAATCTTCCTTATACAAGACAGGAATTAAGCAAAGAAGAAGCTAAAAAAATATTCAGTGAAGCAGGTGAAAGCTATAAATTAGAAATCCTGGAAAATATACCCGACACTGATACAATTAGTGTATATAGGCAGGGTGATTTTATTGACTTGTGTAGAGGTCCTCATCTACCTCATACTGGAAAAATAAAGTTCGTAAAACTTCTTAAATCTTCCGGAGCTTACTGGCATGGAGATGAAAAAAATAAGATGCTTCAGCGAATCTATGGTATTAGCTTTCCAACTGCAAAAGAACTGGATGATTATCTGGAATTCCTAAAACAAGCTGCACTTAGGGACCACCGTAAATTAGGAAAGGACCTGGACCTTTTTTCTATAAATGAAGAAGTTGGACCTGGCTTAGTTCTCTGGCATCCCAATGGTGCTATGATTAGACATCTTATTGAATCTTACTGGAAGGAACAACACCTGCTAAATGGTTATAAGTTTGTTTATACACCTCATATCGGAAAATCCAGTTTATGGGAAACCAGTGGACATCTCGGTTTTTACAAAGAGAATATGTATTCAGCAATGGATATTGAGGGTCAGGATTACTATATTAAACCAATGAATTGTCCTTTCCATATAGCTATTTATAACACGAATCTACATAGTTATAGAGAGCTTCCTATCCGTCTGGCAGAACTCGGTACCGTCTATCGTTATGAACGGTCTGGCGTTTTGCATGGTCTAATGAGAGTTCGTGGCTTCACTCAGGATGATGCTCATATCATTTGCACTCCTGAACAGCTTAATGAAGAAGTGGAAAAACTAATCGTCTTTGCTCTTGATATGCTTAAACATTTCGGATTTAAAGAGTTTTTAATTTACTTAAGTACACGTCCTGGGGATTGTGTTGGAGATCCCGAGGAGTGGGATACTGCTACGGAAAGTTTACGCCAATCTATGGATAAACTGGGATTAGCATACGAAATTGATGAAGGTGGTGGAGCTTTCTACGGTCCTAAAATAGACATAAAAATAAAGGACGCTTTAGGTAGAGCCTGGCAATGTACTACTATTCAGTTCGATTTTAATGAACCTACCCGCTTTGATATGACCTATATCGGAGCTGATAATGCTCCTCATCGTCCTTTTATGATTCATCGTGCTATTCTTGGCTCAATAGAACGATTTTTTGCCACTTTACTGGAATACCACTCTGGAAATCTACCTTTATGGTTATCACCTGTCCAATTAATAATATTACCTATTACTGATAATCAACTGGAATATGCAAATAAACTAAAGGAACAATTTCTTCATAAAGGTCTACGCTGTGAAGTGGATGCACGAAATGAAAAGATAGGTTATAAAATCCGCGAAGCAGAAACAAAAAAGATTCCTTATATGTGCATCGTGGGAGCCAAAGAAGCAGAAAAAAATATCTTAACTTTGCGTCGTCATCAAATGGGAGATTTAGGTGCAATGACCTTTGATGAAGCTCTAAGTTATTTAAGAAACGAACTCTAACCTTACTCTAGGTTTACAGGAATTAATAGATTATGTCTACTCTTGAATTTATCCGCGAAGAATTAAACCACGAAGCAGAAGCTATCAGAAAAGTGGCTGAACAGCTCAATCCAGAAGAAGTGGATAAAGCTTTTAATCTACTCAGAAATTGTAAGGGAAAAGTAGTATTGACTGGTATTGGAAAATCAGGTATTATAGCCAGAAAAATTTCTGCTACCCTTGCCAGTACAGGAACTACTTCTATCTTTTTACATGCTGCAGAAGGAGTGCACGGTGACCTCGGAATGCTTCAACCCGATGATGTAGTTATGGCTGTTTCCAATAGTGGCAACACTCAGGAATTACTCTCCATTATTCCTTATATAAAATATATTGGTATCCCCTTAATTGCCATTACTGGTAATCCACATTCCCCTTTGGCTGAAACCGCAGATGCAGTTCTGGATTGCAGTGTCCCTCCTGAATATGAAGCTTTAGGGATGGTACCTACTTCAAGCACTACAGCAGAGCTTGCCTTAGGAGATGCTTTAGCAATACTACTTTTGAAGGATAAAGGGTTTTCGCTGGAGGATTTTGCTCGTTTTCATCCTGGAGGAAATATCGGAAAAAAGTTGCTTATCAAAGTTGGGGAATTGATGCATACGGGAGAGGAATTACCTCTCATTGGAGAAGAAGCAGAGATGAGTGATGCTATACTGGAAATGACCTCCAAAAAACTTGGATGTGTAGCGGTAGTTGATAGAGATATGCATCTAACTGGAATTATCACTGATGGAGACCTTCGTCGGCAAATTCAACAAAAACAGGATAAATTACTTCAACATAAAGTTAAGGAGTGTATGACAGCAAATCCAAAGCATAGTTATCCAGAGCAGCTGGCAGCAGAAGCCTTAAAACTTATGGAAGACCATAAGATTACTATGCTGCCTATCGTAGATAATAATAACTATCTGGTCGGAATGCTACATATGCATGACCTAATTGAGGCTGGAATACTATAACCTCATTCCACAGTCACACTTTTTGCCAGATTACGTGGCTGGTCTACATTCAATCCTTTTAAATCTGCTACATAATAAGCTAATAATTGAAGAGGTATCACTGTTAGCAGAGGTTGTAAATCCTGCAAAGTTGAGGGAAGATATATAACACTTTCAGCTATTTGTTCCAATTCATTATTTCTTTCATTGGTTATAGCAATCAAGCGAGCTTTACGAGAATGAACTTCCTCCAGATTATTATGAATCTTATCGTATAAGGGGTCATTAGTCGCTATAGCTATAACGGGCATTTCTTCATCAACCAGGGCGATAGGTCCGTGTTTCATTTCGGCAGCAGCATAACCTTCCGCGTGAATATAAGATATTTCCTTAAGTTTTAAAGCTCCTTCCAGAGCCACAGGATAATTTATACCTCTACCGAGATACATTGCATTGCGTGCATCCTTAATACTTTCTGCAATCTGACGGATATAATCACTTTGCTTTAGAATGCTTTCAATTTTAGCAGGGATGTTTTGTAATTCACGAATATATTCCATTCCTTGTAGAGAGGAAAGGTTTCTTTGCCTTCCAAGTAAAATTGCCAGTAAAAATAGAATAGTAACCTGAGAAGTAAAGGCTTTGGTAGAGGCAACTCCAATTTCACTTCCTGCATGAATATAAGAACCTCCATTGCTTTCTCTGGCTATAGAACTACCCACTACATTGGTGATGCCATAGACCTTTGCTCCTTTTGATTGTGCTTCTCTTAACGCCGCAAGAGTATCTGCTGTTTCTCCTGATTGACTGATAACGAATATCAAAGTATTCTCTGGTATAATAGGATTACGATAGCGATATTCAGATGCATATTCCACCTGAACGGGAATTCTAGCTAAATCTTCTATCATATACTTCCCAATTAATGCAGCATGATAGGAAGTTCCACAACCGACCAAATGAATTTGCTCAATTTTAGCTATGTCCTGGGGAGTAAGCTTTAATCCACCTAATCTGGCATTGCCTCTTGCTTCATTAATTCTTCCACGGAAAGCATTTTCTACTGTTGTTGGTTGTTCAAAGATTTCCTTAAGCATAAAGTGTTTATAAGGTCCTTTGTCAATAGCTGAAATATCCCAATCTACGGTAGAGAATTGTGGTTCAACTTTTTCTCTCAAACCATTTGTTATTTCAAAATGATTGGCTTGAAGAACGCATAACTCATCATCTTGAAGATAAAAAACCCTTTTAGTGTGAATTACTATAGCAGAAACATCGCTGGCTATGAAATGTTCGTTTTCTCCTATGCCAACGATAAGAGGTGAGCCTTTTCTGATTGCTAATACTTTATCTGGTTCATCTTCACATAAAATAACCAGACCATAAGTGCCTTCCACTTTTGATAAAGCAACTCTAACAGCATCTTCCAGAGTAGGTTCAGACTTACGATATTGCTCAATTAAATGGGCTATAACTTCTGTATCCGTATCGCTTACAAATATGTGCCCTAGTTCTATCAATTGCTTTTTCAAGGGCTTATAATTTTCAATAATTCCATTATGGACAATAGCTATTTTACCGTGACAATCTATCTGAGGATGGGCATTTACTTCACTGGGTTCTCCATGAGTTGCCCATCTGGTGTGTGCTATAGCCACATTCCCGGAACATTGATTGGGTTCTGGTAATGCCCTTTCCAAATCTATAATCTTTCCTCTTTGTTTGTAAATTTGAAGTTTGTTATTATGAATAATGGCACAACCAGCACTATCACAGCCACGATATTCCAGACGTTTTAAGGCTTCAATAACTATGGGCAAAGCATTTCTTTGTCCAATATACCCTACAATATTACTCATAATTGAACCTCCCTTGAGACGGTTATCTTATTAAATGCTTTCATTGATAAAATAAATATCAAGATGGCAGGTAAAAGCAACCAATATTTTAAATTTTCACCATCCTGAATAAAAACCTTCATCCAATTCTGTTCACCGAAGGTAGTAATCACAATCGCCAGGCTATTATTTATTATATGAAAGAACATACTATTTACAATAGAACCGGTCTTCATAGCTATGTATCCCAGAAGGATTCCTAAAAGAAGTACAGGTAGAAAGCGGAAGGGGTCTAAATGGAATATAGCAAAAAGAATAGCTGTAGTAAATATCGGATACCAGAAACTCTTTTTTTTAAAAAAACGCATCAAAAATCCACGAAAGAGAATCTCTTCACATATTCCGGGAATCAGTGCTATTACTATAAACAATTCCCAGAATGAAATATCCTGAGTAAAGATACGGGACATTGCTTCTATGTATTCTTGGGGAAAAGGAAAGAAATAGTTTATGACTTGAGCGATAATGCTTACTATCATTGAAGCGGAAATAGCAAAAAAGGGAATGATTGCCAGTTCCTTAGCTTTAGGTGCTTTAAGTCTCAATATTTCAGCAGGTTTGTATTTTCCCAGTCTAAGCACTAACAAAACTGGAAATAGAATAATAATCAGTTCGGATTGAATTAATCCATTAACCAGATTTGCTGCTTGCCATTTTCCTCCTAGATAATAGAGAGCAGCAAGAGCAAGACAAAAATAAACTATTCCATAAAATGGCGAGAAAAAGGTGCGTTTATTCTTTATCTTAATTTTACCACCTTCTTCCTGAGTGCGAAAGAGAACTGATTCAGTGTTGAATAATTTGATCGTAATCCAGATAGCAATCACATCCAGAACAAGAGTTGAACCAATAGTTAAAAGCAAGTGTGAGAGCTGATAATTTCCAATCAAGACAGCTTTGAAAAGTAAAGCAATGTTTATTATGGGAACTAGAGCCAGGACATTGTTTATTTCTATCGTAGGGAGGAAACTAACCATTCCCAGAAGCATTGATATTATCATTATGGGTTGCTCATAGGTTCTGGCTTCTTTCATATTGCGAGAAAAGGTGGAAATAGAGAGGAGAATAGCAGCAAAAAGGGTTGCCAGAGGTATCATTGCCAGAAGTAAAATCAGAAATGAATTGATTGGCATTTGAATACCATCCAGATTCAATCCTATTTGAGAAAGCATATACTGGATGGAAAGACTGATACTAATCAGATTGATAACTACATTAACCATTCCCATAGTAACTATAGTAAGATATTTACCCAGAACTATTTCACTACGAGTAGCTGAAGAGACTAATAAAGTCTCCAGGGTTTGTCGTTCTTTTTCTCCTGCAACAAGATCTGCTGCCACCACTGAAGCTCCAGTAATAAGAAGAAGTATCATTAAGTAGGGAAGCATAGCTCCCAGAACGCTTCCCATTTTCCTTTCTGCCGTGGATGTATCTATTGGTCTAATTTCCAGAGGTTTTATGGTCTGCGGGTCTATATGCAAAACTTCTAATCTTTGAGTTGTAATCTTTTGTGAGGTTTCCAGTAATCTACTTTCCAGTTTTTGATAGACCATCATCCCCTTTTCTCCAGAACCATCATAGCGAATGAATACTTTTAAAACTGGTTTTTGAGCTGCATTTAAAGAATCTTTTAGAGTTACAATTGCATCAAGTTCTCCTTCTTGATAGAGCTTATCCACCACAGAAGGAGCAGGGATAATTTTAAAATGTTCTATCTTATTCAAGTCTTCATAGATAGAATCTCGGATAGCTAAAGTTTCAGGAGTCCGGATAGATAAGCTATCCTGAAAAGCTATTGTGGCACCTCTTTTTTCCAGAACATCAACCTGACGACTCATAATCGCACTGAAACCAACAAAAAGTAAGGGATAGAGAATTACCGGTAAAATTATGGTAGTAAACAGAGTACGTTTATCTCTAAACAGTTCCAGCATTTCTTTTTTGTATATTATAATCGCTTTCTTAAAATTCATTCGCAGCTACCTTCAATTCTCCATTTGCTTGATTGATATAATAGATAAAGATATCATCCAGGTCAGAAAGATTGGTCTCTTCCCTCATTTCTGCTAATGAGCCCTGTTTTAATACTTTCCCTTTATGAATCATAATAATTCTATCTGCCAATCTTTCAGCTTCTCGCATTATATGAGTGGAAAAAAGAACACATTTACCATCATTTCTACAGTCCCGGATGAATGAAACTATATTTCTGGAAGTTAGTATATCCAGTCCCGAAGTAGGTTCATCAAATATCATAACCGGTGGATTGTGAATAATTGAACGAGCAATGGAAACCTTTTGTTTCATACCACTGGAAAGAAATTCTATCTTTTTATCCAAAAATTCATCCATATCCAGGATTTCGGACATCTCTCTAATCCTGCGTTCTATCATATCTTCTGGAACAGCATACAGTCTTCCAAAATAAGTAATAAATTCCCTGGGAGTTAGCCTTTGATATAAACCAGTATCACCGGAAAGAAAACCTAAATTTTCTCTAACTTTGTCTGCTTCTGTTACAACATCATATCCTTCAACTTCAGCTTTTCCAGAATTAGGTTCAAAAATGGTGGAAAGTATGCGCATTGTTGTGGTCTTTCCCGCTCCATTTACTCCCAGAAGACAGACTATCTCATTATGTGAAGCATCAAATGTGACTTCATCTACGGCACGAAAACTCGTCCCATCCTTTTGTATGAATTCCTTTACCAGAGATTGGACTTTTATCATTGGTATCCTTTTCTCACACTTTTATAATAGTGTTAAAGAATTTGACATACACTGCTAATGTCAAGTTTTTATCAAGCATTATATTTTCTTTGGTAGAGCTTAATTCAAGATAGTGGTCAAAACCCCTGGTTAAAAAAGATATAGATAATCATCAAATTAGTTTAATGTTATATCTATATCGCATTATCTGATAAATTATGGTATTAATAAAAACTGAATCTTAGTATTAGCATTGATAACTTTATATGATTGTCTAACAATATATCTTAATTTTCAAATAGTGTAAAAACAAAGTTCCCTACTCTTATATAAATAATATTGCCTTCCCTGTCTATTATATCTTAAAAGATGTTTTATTTATGTCCAGCTGATGTCCAGCTGATGTCCAGCTTATGTCCGAAGTCGGACATAAGCTCCATATTTTTGGGACATTTTTAGGTTATGAGGAATTCATCTATATGCAGGATTGTTAATATA
>MWCN01000063.1 GCA_002070045.1 Candidatus Cloacimonetes bacterium ADurb.Bin211 | reverse complement strand
ACCCAGTGTTGGTGATGCTACACCTTATACTATCACAGTCAAGAACAATGGGACTGCAGTTCAAAGCAATTATACGGTTAAATTGATGAAGGAAGGCGGTGTTCTGCTTGGTTCGGCCGCAGGAGTAACTATAAACTCTCTTCAGACTTTGGATTTCACTATTAACTGGACTCCCACTGCAACTGGAGCTACCTATATCTATGGTGAAGTTGAGATGACAGGTGATGAAATAGCCACTAACAATCAGACACCACATCTAAATGTCAATGTTTACCCCGAAGGTACAGTCGCCATAACCGTTGGAACAGGAAATAGTACTGGACGTATGCCAATGGATTTCTTCTATTATAACTCTTTATTTGAAACGATATATCTTGCTTCAGAACTCAATATTGGCGGTCTGCTTACTGATATTCAATTCTATAACAACTTCTCAAGCAATCTACCTAATAAACCAACCAATATCTGGGTAGGAGAGACCACACAAACTGATCTTTCTGCTGGTTGGATACCATCTACTCAGTTAACCCAGGTATTCAACGGAAATGTGGATTATCCTTCAGGATCAAATGATATTATCATTCATCTCACTACACCTTATCCTTATGGAGGAGGAAATCTAGTGGTGATGATAGAGCGTCCAATGGATACAGATTGGTATAGTTCCTCCGATGTATTCCGCACTCAAACTGGGACGGTGTCTAATCGTACCCGAAATGCCTATAGTGATAGCGTAGATTATGACCCTGCCAATCCTCCAACCGTAACACCCACAGCTATGTTCCCCAAGACCACCTTTATGTTTATAACTGATGGATTGGGAGCGATAACTGGCACTGTTTATGGACCCGGTAACGTTCCTCTTGCTGGTGCTACAGTTACTGTTGCTGGAACTAACTTGAGCTATACCACAAGTACAGATGGAACCTTCACCTTCCCCTATGTAGCTGAAGGCGAACATCAAGTTACAGCATCAAAATATGGATATTATGATGTAACTAACACAGTGACAGTAATTGAAAATCAAACAGTTACTACTAACTTCACCCTTACTCCATTACCTCAAGTAACGGTAACCGGTCGCATAGTAGGAAGTGATCAGCCAACCGTAGGACTTGCTGATGCAACCATCAACTTGAGTGGTTATGAGAGTTATCAAGCTACCACCAATGCTACAGGTAATTTCACTATCACGAATGTCTATGCCAATCATACTTATAACTATGTAGCTCATGCAACGGGATATCAAGATGCTACAGGACAGATAGTAGTAGGCTCTACTGATGTTAATATGGGAGATATAGTTGTCAATGAGATGTCATTCCCTCCTTCTAATGTTGTTGCCACTGAAGCTATTGATGGTACTAATGTAACCTTAATCTGGAATAGTCCTTCTCCAACCGGTTTAACGGGATTAGAAGATTTTGAGTTAAACGACGGGGGTTGGGTGCCTTCCTCTAATTGGTCTAATCCTTTAGGTGATTGGGAATGGACAAACACTTACGATGTAGCAAATTGGTCACCAGAATATACCGGAACTAATATAATTCCACCTCCTAACTGTCATTCTGGAACTGGTATGTGGGGAACTAAAATTAATACCAATTACACTAATTCAGGTGGATTCAATTATCTAACCAAAACCTTCAATCTGTCGGGAATATCTGAACCTCAACTGCGGTTTTGGAGTTGGGAAAATGTCTTTGGTAACTTTGATTATTGTCAGGTAGCGGTTAATGGAACAGTTATATGGGGACCTTCCTGGGATTATACCAACACTCAATGGCAAGAAAGGGTAGTAGATCTCAGTGCCTATGCTGGTATGTCTGAGGTAGAAATCCAGTTTCAGATGTATGCTTCTACCGTAGTTAATTATGCTGGTTGGTATATTGATGATGTGTATGTGGGTCCAGCTCAAAGTAAGGTCACAAATTCACCTAGCTGCATTATTCCTTCAGAGTTGAGGGGTTTATCGGAAAAAGAAGCAGCAGCCTATGTAGAAAAAGCTAATTCTCCTAGAGATAGAATATCCAATCATAGTTTATCCAGAATGGGAACACCACCCTCTATTAACAACGATAGAGTAATGGTAGGTTACAAGGTCTGGCGTTTACTGCAGGGACAGGAAAGCAATGAAGATTCCTGGATTCTCTTAACTGATGCAGTTACCCAGGATACTACCTTTATAGATACAGACTGGGCTACCTTACCGGATGGAACTTATAAATGGGCAGTGAAATCTATCTATAGCAATGAGGTCCAGTCTGAACCTGCTTTTTCTAATACTTTAATTAAAATAACTTATATAGGCACTATTGCTGGAGTAGTACGCAATACTCAGAATGCTCCAATTTCTGGAGCCATAGTAACTTGTGGTAATGTGACTGCTACTACCAATAGCGTCGGTGCCTATAGTATGATAGTTCAAGCAGGCACTCACACGGTAGCTGTCTTTGCTTCTGGTTATCTTCCTGCTAGTCAGGAGAATGTAATAGTGGTAGATGGTCAAACAACAACGGTTAATTTTGTATTAACTGCGAGTGTAGTCATATTCCACGATGGCTTTGAAAGCTATAGCAATTTTGCCCTTAGTTTTTCTCCCTGGACACTTGTAGATGTAGATCAGAGCAGTACCTATGGCATACAAAATGTAAGCTTCCCCAATTCTGGTTCTCCTATGGCATACATCATCTTTGTTCCTTCAGCTACCACTCCACCAGTTACGGGAGCTAATCCGCATAGCGGAATAAAAGAAGCTGCCTCCTTTGCCAGTATAAATCCTCCTAATAATGATTGGATGATAAGTCCTTTACTGCATAATCCTATAGAATTGCAGTTCTGGGCACGTTCCTATACCGACCAATATGGATTAGAGAGATTTAGAGTGGGCGTTTCCACTACTGGAACTAACCCTACTGATTTCACTATAATAAGTGGAGAAAATCCGGTAGAAGCACCGGTAACCTGGACAGGATATACCTATCCTCTTACTGATTATATGGATAGCGATATCTATATAGGAATTCAATGCATATCTAATAATGCCTTTATGTTCCTGGTTGATGATGTAATGGTTAGAAGTGCCACTCCGGTGGATGATGTTATAATACCCGTTCTGGCAACAGAGCTGCAGGGTAACTATCCTAATCCTTTCAATCCAGAAACCACTATTCGCTACAGTGTAAAAGAAACAACACCTGTCACTATTGAGGTTTATAATCTCAAGGGACAGCTAGTTCGTACCTTAGTGAATGAGGTCAAGACAGCAGGTAATTACTCGGTAGTCTGGAATGGAAGAGATAGTCATAATCAGCCTGTATCCAGTGGAGTCTATTTCTATAAGATGAACGCTGGTAAATACAGCAGCACTAAGAAGATGATAATGATGAAATAATATCAAATGACTAAAGGATGCCAAAAGACCTTGGGTTAAAAGGTTTTCCAGGCATCCTCAAAATTAGTGGAAGGCACGGTTAGAACTTACTAACCGTGCCTTTAAGTTTTCACTCACTATGTTTCCATTTATTCCAAAAATATTGTCCCTTAGCAAATCCAGTTTCTATTTTACCCAATATATTCATATTTTATTTTAGGAATGGTAGGTAGAGAGAAATATATCTTAAGAGATAAGTAAAAAATGGAGAGTGTTCATTTTATTGGGTCTTTTTTCTATTAAAATAGACAAGAACAGATTTGTAAAAAAGAACTTATAGAATTCTAAAATTTGAAGTTAGATAGGTTTATTTAATATCCTATTTAACTGTTTTTTAAGGTATTCCAGACATTATTGTTATTAGCCAGAAAATCGTGATTCAGATAACAGGTAAGAAATCTATAAGTTACATTGATAGGATAGAAAAGCCGTTTATGCTAGCGAGTTGTAATAATTTGGTTTTATTATTAATTCTATTTTACCAGAATAAAAAATCTTCTCTATTTTTAGTATAGATGGTTTTCCTTATCCAATTTATAGAAAAATCTTTAGATGATTGAATCCACTTCTTTTGTCTTTTAGTATGATGGATAAGTAAATTTACTAACCTATGAAAGAAATTTTATAATCTTTAACTATATATAGTGAAAGTTCTTCCCTAATAAATTTTCTATTGAACAGTCATTAAAACTATTGTTATACTTCATAAAGAAATGGCATATGAGTTTGCTTATTATCAGTTTACTTTTCATACACTCAGTGGCTTGATAAATCCCTTTTATTATTCTCTAAACTTGGACTATAGAAACATTGTTTTTATTCTTTTTATTACAAGCGTATAAACTGTCTTATCCATCTTGTTAAGATATATTAAGTCTCCTTTTAGACCCAATTATCTGAGTTATCCCCAAAATTATTTATTATAATTATTGCATATTACAAAGCTATAAAGTATAGAGAATGAATTATTAATGGATGATCAGGTAAAATCCTAGTTCAAATTTCTTAACTCACAATTATTCAATATCTTTTAAAAGTATTTATATAACAGAATAGCAGGTATTAGCTGGATTTATCTATTTATTTTTCATTGATACAGTGGTAAAAATTTCTATTACTTGCTAGATTGTCAGCGATATTTTAATATAGGCAGTTGAGCCAGTTTTATTAAAATTATCGAGAGGTTCATCAAAGGTTATGGCATCATCTTGAAGTAGTGTATTATTTAACCCCAGATAGATGAAGTAGTCAGGTTTAAATTCATAGCGGAGATTGACATAATAATTAAGATTAGAGTAAGAGCTTTGAGTTTCGTAGGTAGTTATGCTTCCTCCCACGGTAAATCTGATTCTTTGGAAAGGAGTATATTTAAGCTGGGCATTAAATAGGGCATATTGATTATCAAGGTATAAAGTTGCAGGAATTCCACCTATATCAATGATATTTTCTTTTGGATAATCATAAGATATAAGAGTTCCTTGCAATCTATAGTTTAAACTTTTTTGAGGTGTGTCAGAAAAAATAAAAGTGATAGAATTGAATTGTGAGGTTTTATTTAATGCATAAACTAAGGTTTCTCCCGTTTTCCAATTTAAATACCCAGAAGAATTTCTCCTGAATCGAAAATTAAAAATATTATACATATTGAATATCTTATGCTTTTGATTTAAGTTATCATAAATATTAAAATAACCAGGTTGAAATGAATAACTAAATTTTGGCTGAAACTGCAGAGTTATCAGTCCACAAATACTATATTCAGTTTTTTTATCATCATCAGGATTCAAATCATATACATCAATCATTACCAAATCGGATATAGTTTGAAGAAAACCATTAAATGGTTTGGAAAGCCATGAAGAAGAGAAGCTATAGTATTGTCTATCTTTATCATATAAATAGCCAGTATCGGCAAAGATATCTTTACTTATTTTTCCAAAGTACAAAGAATTATCCCAGTTGCCAGGATAATAATTAATTCCAAACTGTCCCTGGTATCCTTTTTTGAGTGAGACATCTACTTCATTTTCATTTTTACGGAGGCTTCCGGCAATAAAACAATTAAGAGAAAGGTCCTGAGTTAATCTATATTCATAATTACCGTTATAGATACAATTATAATATCCCGTATTGGTTCTGGCTATAAAAGCATTTCCCATAGTGAAATTTCCGAATGTGGGGATTAAAGAGATGAGCTGAAAATAGTCATCCGGATTGATTAATTCGCCATCAGTTACAATTTTTTTATCCCAGGCACCGAGAATTCCCCATCTGGTTTTTCCTGAACTGCCAGTTACTTTATAGGCTAATTGTGGTTTAACAATATTTCTGGAATAAAAATAATCGGAGGAAATACCGAAGGCATCAAGGTCTTCTATAAAGAAGAAACGATTTTCATCATAATAGGGTAGATATTTTGAATTATAGATATCCTGCGCATCATCAGGTGGAACTTCGGAAAAGTCAGGGTTCATACTTAGCTTCATTTTGGTAGTTGGATTGGGATGATAAGCTATATCGAGTCCTATCATATCGGGATCAAAACTGGAGGTTTTATCTATCAAGTCATAACTTTTTACAAAATAGGGTTTGAATTCCAAATTAAGTTCCCGAGTAATATTTTGATTTAACTGAATATTATATCCAGCAGTAAAGTAATCTTTTCTCTGATTAGTATTGACATAGGGAGAACTGTAATATTCAATAGTTTTATATTTATAACGGGATAATATTATATACCAGTTATAAGGAGGGTCAGGTTTGAATCTCAATTCTCCCAGAGGTATTTGCAATGTGATTTCCCAGGTTTTATCATCATAGTTGGTTTTATAGCTATATTTGCTGTTCCAATTCAAATCTAAATTCATATCCTCTTTAAGAATTCCATCACTCAAATTTCCATTAGGATAACCATCATAGCAATAGGCAAAATAAGCATCAGGAAGTGTAATCAGCTGAACTCTTATATAATCAGAATTTTTGGCTTCATCTCTAACCGCTACAGGACCTACTACAAATTGTGAATCAATAGGGCAGGAGAAGTGTACCATAAGTTGGTTACTCTGTTGCCAAAACCATACTTTGGTAGGATTCTCTTCTGTTTTTTTGTCATCTGGAGCAATTCGCACGAAATTGGTTAACATATTATTCTCTTGTAAAACAGGTGTTTCGGAGAAGGGTATTACTAAAGCTTGAATGGATAAAGTGAGTAAAAGAAGAGAGATAATAAAACAAGATTTTTTCATTGTAAACTAACTTCCTTTCTAATTATTAATATTAAGATATAGGGGAATCTTTAATAAATTAGAGTAAGTTCAGTCAAGTAAAAGTTTTTAAAAAAGTTATTTATTTATTAATTCTGCCATTTGGAATCTTTTCCAGACGGATAATTATCTTTACTAATAATGTCCAGCTTATGCCCAGCTTATGTGCAACTTATGTCCAGCTTATGTCCGAAAATGGACATAACTTAGTCATTATCAATATATTATCTATTTGCAAGCGAGGAAGGGGAAATTAATAAATTTTTGTATAATAAAATAAAGAATACACTTCTATAGCTATAGCTAAGTTTAGAATAGGAGAGATAAATTATAAATTAAAGGAAAGAATTAGAAGAATTGGTATATAGAGTAATTTTTTTATTATAAAAGAATGGAATAATTATATATTTTTGTAGTTGAACAGTGAATTTATGGATTAATTTTAATATTGACTAGTAAAAAGTAATTACTTTTATAATATTTTATACTTTTATCTTTTCTTTGAAATAAACTTTCCTTCAATTTTTTTCTTTTGCATCAATCTGTTGGATCATCTTTTTAATCTAGAAATATTCGTATACAGAAAGGTTATTTTAAATTGAATACAGATGAACTCTTTTATGAGAAATAACAAACGAATCAGAAAATTTATTCTTTTTCTCTGAAGAGGTTTCAGGCTAAACCCAACGGGGTAATTATAATTGTATAAGGTGGACTTATCCCCAAATTATGAGCCTCTGACAAAGAGATAAGGAAAAGAAGAACACTTCATATTTATGAGATACTCTTATT
>MWCN01000062.1 GCA_002070045.1 Candidatus Cloacimonetes bacterium ADurb.Bin211 | reverse complement strand
CAATTGATTCAGTTTCTGTCTGGTCTGAGCAGTCATAACAGTTAAATAGCGTTCCTCTTTGGGTTTAACCTTAGTCGTAGAACTATTAATCCGGATTCGTAAAAGTGAATTTAGCTGGTTGTTTTGTAGAGTCTTGAGTTCACGCACTTGCTCTTCTACAGTTTTTAATTCGGTGCTAACTTTGGTCAGTACCTGTTGTTTTTGTTTAACTACTTCTTCCGTTTTCTTTTTCTCCAGCTCTACCTTTTGCTTTTCTTTTAAGGTAGTTTGCAGCTGGACATCAGTAGTTTTTTTCTTTTGTGAAGTTTGAGCTGCTTTCTTCTCCATTTCCTGCAGGTCTTTTTGAATCTTTTCCAGTCTCTTTTGAGTATCGCTTATTTCATCTCCTATCAACAGAGAAAATATAAGGAACAGGCTAAGAAAGCATAATATCTTTTTTCTCATAACCCTTTAACCATATTTTTTGTAAGAAACTTATTGCAAAGATTAGCTATTAATGTCAATGCAAAAGTTCTTTTGCAATATTATAGACACCTTATAAAAAAGCCGCCTAATAAAAGCGGCTTTTTTATGAGTTTGAAAGTGTTTATTTATTTCTTTTTGGTAAGCTGTTTTAAAGCCTTTTTCTCCATCTTAGTGTGAACAAAAGTCTCTAAAACAAGATTACTGGCAATAAAGATAGAAGAATAGGTTCCGATAATAACACCCAGACTCATAGCCAAGGCAAAATCGTGTATCACAGGTCCACCAAAGAAATAAAGAGCAAGTGATGTTACCAAAGTAGTTCCAGAAGTAATAACCGTTCTACTTAAAGTTTTGTTCATTGCTCTATTAAATATCAAAGGAACTGGATCTTTACGATAAATTTTCAAGTCTTCCCGAATTCGGTCATAGATAACAATAGTATCGTTAATAGAATATCCTACCAGAGTCAATAACGCAGCCAGAATGGTCATCGTAAATTCTTTTTGAGTGAAGGCAAACACCCCTACCAAAATTATAACATCATGAAATATAGCAAGGATACCCATAAGACCAAAGGTAAACTCATAACGAATCCAGATGTAGATAATCATAAACAACATAGCAATTAAAACAGCCATTATAGCATTATTTCGCATTTCCATTCCAGCTTTTGCACCGACCACATCTATCTGACGAATTACATCAGTTTGCAGGTCCCTGCCTTGAACATATTGAGGTAGTTTAGTAGCCAAAACTTCCGTAATCTGGTCTTTAATCTTATTTACATCCTCACCACCTACTTTAATTTGGAAAGTAGCATTGGAAGGGTCTCCTATAAATTGAATTTCTGCCTCCCTGAACCCTGCTTCATTAATGACTTTGCGTAAATTATCAATACTCAAAGGTTGAACATTAGGGTCTTTAGGTTGCATATTGATAATGAGTGAGACTCCACCAGTAAAATCCGTACTCCAGTTTATGCCCATGACGATTATGCCTATAATTGAGGCTACCACCAGCACTGCAGAAATTACGAAGAATATATAACGCTTTTCAACGAAGGGATAATTAGCATTTTGAAATAGTCTCATTTTTTCACTCCTCAGATACTCATCGTATTTTTGCCAGGTTTAATCATTGTTTTTTCCATAATATAACGAGCAAAAACGATGGCACAGAACATTGAACCTACAATACCAATAGATAGGGTAACCGCAAAACCCCTAACTGGTCCTGTTCCAAATTGATACAGTACGAGAGCAGCAATAAGAGTGGTTATATTGGAGTCCAATATGGTGATAGTTGCTCTTTTAAAGCCTGCATCTAAAGCTGATCTTGGCGATCTTCCGGCATCCAGTTCTTCTCTTATTCGCTCAAATATTAAAACATTCGCATCTACTGCCATACCAATGGTTAAAATTATACCAGCAATACCAGGCATAGTTAAGGTGCCGCCAAAAATGGTCATTGCAGCAAGAATAAATCCCACATTGAAGATGAGTACAAAATCGGCTATTAATCCAGCTCCTTTATAATACAGAGCCATAAAAATGATTACTGCCAAAATGCCAATTAATCCGGCTCTAAATCCACTTTTTATGCTATCTTCACCCAGAGTGGCAGAAACTTGAGTGCTATATTTGGGTTCTATGGGAGCAGATAAGCTTTCATTATTCAAAAGGATGGCAAGAGATTTGGCTTCCTGCTCAGTAAATTGTCCCGTTATCATAGCCTTACCATCTGGAATACGGTCCTGTATCACCGGAGCAGAATAGACAGTGTTATCCAGTACAATTGCCAGTCTTTTACCTATATTATCTCCAGTACAATTAGCAAATTTTCTTGCACCTGTACGAGTGAAAGTTAAAGAAATATATGGTTTGTTAGCAATCTGAGGATTGGGACTATCAGATGGTCCAATTTCCATACTGGCTCTATCCACATCCGTTCCTTTTAATTGAGGTGTAGATTCCAGCACATACAGCACCACTGGTTCTCTGCTTGCTTTCTTTTTCTCATCAACACTTTCTAACACTAAATCATAACCTTTGGGTTTTAAATTGACAAAGGTGCTATCTTGAAGCAGGGAACGAACAATATCTAAATCTTCATAACGAACAGCAAAATCCCTTTCTGTGGTGGTTATCAAGGATTTAAAGATACCCTCACCAGCTTTGACAGTATCTGCTCCTGCCTTAGCTAAAGCTTTATCCTCTTCAGCCAGTTTAGCCAGAACAGGGAATTTATCCAGATTCTCCTGTATTATGGCATCAACTTGATTGATAAATTTTTCCGCAATATCCGGTTCTGCCACCAGTTTAAATTCCAGCACAGCAGATTTCATAATCAAGTTTTCTGCTGCTATAGGATCTTTAACTCCAGGTAAT
>MWCN01000061.1 GCA_002070045.1 Candidatus Cloacimonetes bacterium ADurb.Bin211 | reverse complement strand
CAATGGCGTAATGACCCTACCTGTATTCAAGCTTTGAGGGAAGAAGGTGAAGCGGGATTAAAGCTTAACCATCACTATATAAGAAAGACCATTGGATTATTTGAAGATGATGGAGCTTTATATCTGGTAAGTGAATTTGTGGAAGGGGAGACACTGGACGAAATCCTTGCGCAAAGTCATTTTAAAATCACTTTTGAACTGGCTCGTAAATGGACTTTGCAGCTTTTAGAAGCTCTTAATTATGCTCATCAATCTGGTATCTTACATTTAAATCTAAATCCTGCTAATATATTTATCACCAGTTCCCAAGATATCAAAATCACTGGTTTTGGTAAGGACCCGCAAAGCTGGAAATATGCCAATCCTGAAGAATATAAATATCATCCAATACTGTTTACTGCACCAGAAGTTTTTTTAGGACATAAACCTTTTGATTTTAGAGCTGACCTATATTCTGTTGGTATCATTGCCTATCTACTTTTTTGTGGTCAGCTTCCCTGGTCTTTAGACCTGCGTTTAAGTCCTTCTGCTCAAAAGAGTAAAACTCTGGAACAAATCGTAATAAATCCCAATCTTTTAAGTAAATTGATGCCTGAATGGCTTTTTAAGATTTTGAATAAAGCCCTGATGATTGAACCTTCTCTTCGTTTTGATAATGCAGAAGAAATGCACTCAGCTATTATATCAGAACTGGATATTCCTTATATCCCCTCTACAACTAAGGCTGAAGCAATCAGTTCACAAACAACTCTGGAGAAAGGAACAACTTTTTCTGCTCCGGATGAAAGCTCTTATTTTAAGAAGCCCAATCTTTCTGAATCGGGTTTTTCTGAGAAAGAAAAAAGCATTAAATCCTCTTCTAAAAATAAAAATCAGGAACAACAAATTGTCATAACAACTGATCCGGCTCTGGAAAAGATGAAAAAAACATTAAGAATCATAGGAATTATATCCGCTGGAATTGTAATCTACATCATTTTTAAATATGTAATTATTAAAGGCATCCAAAATACTATCAAAGCAAAACAAGAAAGTTCTGTAGTTACTCCTTTTGTAACAGAAAGCACAGTACCCAATCAACTTCTGGAATTGAATGCCGTAGAAGGGGATTCTACTATCATAGGTTCTATGGAATCCGATGCGGACCCAGATGAATTTCCGCCTCATACAGTTTTAATTCCCTCTTTTTATATCAGTCCTTATGAAATAACAATGGAACAATGGGCTATGGTTTTCCCGGGGAATAAATTGAAGGACGAAGAAAGAGACCTACCTGTAACCAATGTATCTTTTGATGAAGTTATCCAATACTGTAATGAAAAAAGCGTATTAGATGGATTTCAACCCTGCTATGAGTATATAGATAGTTATATTGTCTGCGATTTTAAAGCTTCAGGATATAGGCTTCCTACTGAAGCAGAATGGGAGTTCGCCGCCAAAGAAGGAAAATATGAAACACCCTATACTTATAGCGGTTCTAATAACATAGACCAGGTTGCCTGGTATATAGAGAATAGTGAAGGACATTCTCATCCAGTGGGTGAAAAAAAGAATAATAAACTGAAACTATATGATATGAGCGGAAATGTGAGTGAATGGGTATGGGATTGGTATGCACCTTATTCAGCTAATGTGCTAACTGCTTTGGCAGGTCCTGAATCTGGAACGGATAGAGTCGTCCGGGGTGGTTCCTGGAAAGATCCTGCCAGAGAAGTAAGAATAACTAATCGCACCTATGCCAAACCGTATAATAAGACCACTTATATTGGTTTCAGGGTCGTAAGAAGTAAGTAAAATATTTTTTCATCTTTCCTGTTTGTCTCCTGTCTCTCACTTAGCAAAAGAGCTAAGAAAGAGTCAAGGGAGAGTCAAGAGAGAAGTTGTAACCAATTGAATTACGAGCGAATAGTTGATATAGATAGATTAACTGTATATTAATAAATAAATAAGCTATGATTTTCCGGAGGATAGAAGAGAATATAAGAGGCTATTTTCTCTAAAATAATAAATTAGCTGTAGAGGGAAATATATCAATAATTATGTTTTAGGGGTGAGTAATGGTTTGTACAGCTGCAAAACCTTCTCTAGAATAGAATCAGGCACCAGACCTTTAATGGATAATCCAGCAGCAATATTGTTTCTTATCTGAGTGGAGGATATATCCATTGGAGTCAGATTTAGCACCTGGTGTTTTATTTCTTTTAGAACTTTGGGGATAAGAGGATATCCAGGTCGGGGAATAATCAGGAACTTCACATTTTCTTTTAGCCAGGAATAGTTATGCCAGCGGTCAAGAGAAGCCAGATTATCCGAGCCTATAACCCAGAAGAATTGATGTTCAGGATATTTCTGGTACAGGTGTTGTAATAAATCTGAAGTGTAACCAGTTCCTTGTGCATCGTCATCCCAGACCTGCATTCCGGGTTCCATAACCTCTCTCACCAGTTCATAACGGGAATGGAAATCCAGCACAATACTGTCTTTTTTAAAATTATGAATGGCATTAGGAAGAAATATGACGCTATCTACTATTCTTGCATCAAGGATTCCTCTGGCAATATGCAGGTGTCCATTATGAACCGGGTCAAAGCTTCCACCCAGTAAAGCCAGATAGCTCATTTGAAGTATTTAGCGAGTTTTTTACTTTCTTTAGAACCGGGATATTTTGCTTTCAGGGTATTATAGTAAATGAGAGCCTGGTCATCCAGCTTTTGCTTATGAAGAATTAAAGTAGCATAATAGAGAGATTGTCGGTCCAGACTATTTGTATTACCCTCGGCAATAATTTCTTTAAAATACATCAAAGCAGCACTGTAATCCCGCATTTTATAGTAAGTGTAGCCAATATGGAATTTCTTTTCGGTTAGTTTATGTTTTGCTTTCTGGATATATTGAAGAGCTTCTTCGCAACGAGGGTCATTCGGATACTTTGCTATAAATTTTTCAAAAGCTTCAATAGCCTCTAAAGTTTCCGTTTGATCATATTGGGGTTCTAAAGATTGTTCGTAAAGACAGACAGCAGCACGAAAAAGAGCAGTGCTCACATCGGGATAATTAGGGAAGTTATTAATATATTCCAGATAGGCGGCATAAGCATCAGCAAAGCGATTGATTTTAAAGTAGCAATCAGCTTCTCGTAGAAGTGCATAAGCAGAAGAAGTGGATATTCTATCTAGATAGACCTGGGCATACAATTCTGCTGCGCGAGAATATTTTCCTTTAGCATAAAGCTGGTCTGCTAGGGCAAGTTTTTCTTCGGTAGTGAGAGCAGTTTTATTTGAGGAACAAGCAGTTATTATAATTAAAGCGATGAGTAAAATAGAAAGTATTTTATGCATAATATTACCTTATTCAATAGTCCAGAGCAGATAAATTATTGAGGATATAGCGGTTACTGCCAGTATAGGTTCAAACCATTTAACAGATTTGATATTGGAATTGCTGGAGCGCAATTTAGAATCAATAAAGCTTAAGTTATCTACCTTGAGAAGCTTATAAGAAGGCAGCTCTATTTGCTTTATCTGAAAGCTATAGAGAGGATAGCGTTCACTGTGATAACTAAGAAAGCTTTTAGCTTCTACCTTGGTGCTACCTAATTCCATCGTAACTTTTATCAGATGAGCCTTAGATAAAGAGAGGGGTAATAAAGATTTTGGAATGGAATCAGATAACGCAGGAAGATAAAAAGGATTATTGTCTGAATCCCATTCCCGGATATCTGCACCTTTTTCCAGCAGCATACGCCTGATATGATAGTCAAGTTCGGAGGTTAAATCGCCCGCTTGAATATCCAGAAATATGGGCACAGAAAGGTCTATGAGATTGACTATCTGAGAGCTGATAATTTCAGGTTCGGCAAGTGGATAATGGGTTTCTGCACAAAGGCAAAAACCCATCAAAACAAAAATTATGATTATCAGAGCGTTTTTAGACATCTTTAAGCTTACTCAGATACTTATCCACTATAGGCATCTGAGGATAAGCAGGATTTTGATTTTTGATAACCATTAGTTCCTGATAAGCTGATTTAAAATCGTTCATTTGATAATAGGTGAGACCTATTTTTAATTGTGCATCCCAGCCTTTTTGATGTTCAGGGAAATTGGAGACTACAAACTGAAATTCACGCAAGGCTTTAGGATAATTCTTTGCACTATAATAGTTTTCTCCAATCCAGTAATGTGCATTAGGTACAAGGTCTGAATCGGGATAGTTATTCAAAAATTCCTCAAAGAGGATAATAGAATTTTCATAGTTACCCTTATAGTATTCATTCAGGGCAGTTTTATATTGTTTTTCCCTAGCTGAGTTATGTTGTTTTTTTGCTTTAGCTCTTTCCTGAGCTATAATTGATTGCAAATCAGAAGTTAAAGCATCCAGGTCTTTACCTATAGCGATAACTCTTGCCCGAAGGTCATTTAATTCTGAGGAACTTGCTGGTTGAGAACTCTTTAATTGACTAAGTTCCTCTTGAAGAGATGTTATTTCTTTCTGCGCCGATAACACAGATTGATTAATTGCTGACAGTTCCTGTTTGATTGTTTCTTGTTCTGCCAGAGTTTTATTGATTTCAGCTACGGCATTTTTAATTTCTTCTCTTTCCTGTTCTGAAGAAGCTATCTTACTCTGCAGAGTCATTAGTTCTGCCACCAATGATTGTTGTTCGGTTAATTGAGAAGATAAAACTTCTATTTGATTGGTCAATTGAGTCAGATTTTGGGACCAGTTAGAGGTATCTGCTATAAGTTTTGCAACTTCTTCCTTTGTTGCCATATTCTGTTGAGCATCTTTCATTTGTTTTAAATATTCAGAATAGGCATCAAAGATATCGTTTGTCTCCTGGTATAATTGCGTCATACGCGTATCCAGAGAGCTGATGCTATTCATAACTTCTGTCACTTGCTCATTAATCTTGTTTAATTGACTTTGTAATTTGGCAATACTAGCATTGGATTGGTCTGTAACCTGTTTCAAATTATCAATTTCAGGTAGTTGTTGATTGATAATGATAAGTTGTGCCATAATATCGTTCAGTTTTTCCCGATGCTGGGCTAATTCTTTATTTATCATTTCCAACTGAATATCCTGATTGTTTTGCCGGGCTTCCATAATCTGAACTTTTTCTTCTTGAGCTTTAAAGGTCTTATTACTAACGCAAGAACTGAGGATGAGCATTAAAGCGCAAAGCAAAAAGATAGTTGTTTTTTTCATCTGAACCTCCTTTAATTATATAATAATATAATAATTATTAAGAGATTAGAAAAGCTTTATAGCCAGCATAAGTGGAATATAAATCTGCTTTACTGGAAAGCTCATAAAGCGAATGCATTCCCATAAGACCAGTTCCACAATCTACTACTTCAGCACCAAGATTAGCCAGAATATAG
>MWCN01000060.1 GCA_002070045.1 Candidatus Cloacimonetes bacterium ADurb.Bin211 | reverse complement strand
GGCAAATTGAGGGTTAAAAGCCATTTATTAACTTCCTTTATAATTAAAATTCATTATCCTGAAAGGATGTGAAATCTATAATGAGGGATGGTTATGAAGTGCCATCCCTCAAGCCTTTATATTAGAATGGAGGACAGGTATCCCAGTAACGATAAAGAACAATACTGGTTTCTGTAGAGACATTTGTGCCTAAGATACGTAAAGTGACGACACCTGTAGTTTGTCCAGGTGTTTGACTTACAGCGTCACCAGCTGGAACTTCTAATTTATGGAATTTTATCTGTCCCCAAGCCCAACCGGCTTTATCGCCTGTGCCATAGCTTCCATCATCAGTTATAATTTGCCAGGGTGGATCATAGGGATAATTATTATGAAATCCTGGTATTGCGACAAATTGTCCTTTGGTAGAAACGCACAGAATTACTGCATTACCTACTGGTAGTCCCTGTCCATCAGTAAGCACAGCGTAAAAATCAGCTGATTTCCAGGTATCACTAACAAAGAAATCTAGGTGTCCTGCTGCAAAAGAACCTTCAAATTGTGGGTCGTTTAAAGGTAACTGAACAGTGGCATAGCCATCAACTCCTTCTCCTGCTACAGCACCGGTACTTGCTCGTATAGTAATCCAATCATAAGTATAGTTTCCCGAGTAAGAGACCGTGGTATAAGCTATACCTCGTAGGGAGTCATCTTCTACACTTGTGTTTCCAACAGCACCGGCGGCACCAATCTGACAATTAGTCACATTATTTATTAATTCAAAGAAGACGGAGGTGCCGGTTTCTACAGGGTTGCCATAAATATCTTTAACCACAGCTCCAGCTACTACTCTCCAGAGACCACCACCCATATTCTGTCCTGTATTAAAACCACCGATAAATGGCTTCACTTCAGCAGGAGGACCAGCATGGATGACGATATTAGCCTTAGTAGCATGTATCCATCGTCCATCATTAGAAACACAGGATGCGCGTATTATGAGAATTCCTGATTCGCTGCCGCTATTTACTGAGACTTGTGCTTCTCCTCCCGTTGATATAACTAACACACTGTCTGTGACAGGATGATTGTTTAGATTAGCTCCAGCAGGAGGATTTAAGTTGACAATTCTAAAATAGACTTCCTGGGGATAATCTATCAAATTACCATTTATATCTTTTAACTTAACTCGTAAGATAGCTGAATCTGTACCACCGGTATTGGCTACATTAAGAGTTATCTGTTCTTGTTGAGTGAATGATATAGAATAAATATCATCCGATTTGATATTAAATATAAGTTGGGTTTGCAGAGTATCATTGTTAGCAAACGCTTTAATAGTCGCTGCTCCTGCAGCAAGACCAGGAGTAAATCGGACTTGAGCTTCACCCATTGTATTAGTATTGAGCGTAATAGATTGAGTGGTATTCATAAAAGAACCAAGATTGGTTTCAAAGCGGACAGGTTTGGTAGGGCAGGGATTTCCATGTGGGTCATTCAGAGTAGCTCGCATATAAATATTGTTTGGACTGGCGACAGAGCTGGTATCGGTTTCAACCATCTCGTTACCCACCTGAACAAAGGATTGTAAGCGAATATTGAATGGATTACCAGGATATATTATAACTTCTCTGGTACTAGATATGTCCCCAATACTGGCAGTAACATAAGCGGGTTCCACTCCTGGAGTCGTTGTGGCTACTGACCCGGCATTATAATGAGCATAAGCTCTACCATTTAAGGTTTTAGAAACAATACTCATACCCAAAGTATTGCCAGCATCATCAACGAATTTTCCTTTTGTACAAGTGAAGGTAATGAGAGTATTATCCGGCACTGTCTGGCCCAGATTATTTTTAGCGGTAGCATTAATCTCGGTGGTTTGCATAACAGTCATAGGATAGGGACTAGCCTGTGATAAGAAATTAAGAGTGATGGATTCTACGGGTGGAACATCATCAATAAATACTTCTACATGGGCAGTATCAGCAGAGATAACTGTATTAGTGCTTTCTGATATATTCTGAACGACAGCCATTATAGTGGCAAGTCCTTGTTCTCCTTCATCCCAGAAGGTAGTTGTGGCAACACCACTACTATCTGTAGGGACACTACGGAGTATTCTACCAATATTAGCTCGGAAATTAACTATTTTTCCTGGTAAGGCAAAACCATCACCATCCTTGACGGTAACCTTTATTTGAGAAAAGGTTATGTTATTGTCACAATAGATGGTATCTGGTTCTGCTAATATCTTAGTGATTTTTACTACTTCAGAAGGTTTGACTATACCAATACCTGTGGGAGGTGGATTACGTCTATCGCAAGAAGTAATAACTAAGATAAGCGCTAAAACCAGCAAAATAAGTATGGGGTATAAGCGATTTATCTTTCTCATTTTATCTCCCCTCATTTTCCTCATTATTATTGTCATTATTTAAGCTTTCGTACTGGATAAGCCGACGAGTCATTCTCTCATCCAGTTTAGGTTCACCAAAACTCTTGAGTACCTGAACATTAGGGTCAGGACGATATTGGTCAGCTGTAATTATACGAGGTGTAATTTCAATAATCAAATCAGAATTGTCTATCTGTTCTGTTTTATGTTGAAAGAGTTTCCCAAGAAAAGGTAAGTCACCAAGTAAGGGGACCTTAGAAACTCTATTTGTAATATTAGAACTGAGTAATCCTCCAACTATAATCTTGTGTTCATTTGGAACGGTTACAGTTGAATTGATACGACGAACTCTGGTGCGAGGAACATAACCACCGACTAATTCAGTGACAGAACTAACTTCTGGTGATATTTGAGCAGTAATGAGTCCTTCTTCGTTAACTGTGGGAATAACAGTTAGCATTATTCCTACTTGTTCCCGTTCTACCTGGATTTGTTTTTCATTATCAGTGACAACATAGGGAACCACTTCACCGATATGAATATTAGCTTCATTACCATTTAAGGCAGTGACTCGTGTATCAGTTAATAACTTTGCCGCGTTATTTTCCAGTAACCAATCAATGGTGATATCAAAAGCGGTTAATTGACGGCTGAAATGGCCAATGTCATCAAAACCATTAATTCTCTGGAAATATTGTTGATCCGGTAATTGTTCAAAATCTGTAGGATTACCATGAGGCAGATATCCTTCAACATCAGAATAATTGTAGGGT